>CBDUGR010000024.1:0-11894 GCA_965366515.1 uncultured Gammaproteobacteria bacterium
AATGATCAATAATCAGCGCTAACTGTTTCATCTATTTAGCCCCTTGCTCTTCTGGATATATGTTGCAAAGCAGCGTTCTCACACTGGTCGAGCCCATGGCCGGATCACAGGACTCATAGGAGTTATCCGTCAGCATATTAATGTTGGACTCTTTCCAGCCATGGTTACCTTCTTTCTTTTCCGGATACCACCAGGCGTGCTGAGCGCCGATCACCTGCGGATGGATACCCTCAAAGATTTTTGCCTTTTGTCGCACTTTACCACGAGGGGATTCAATTGAGACCCACTGCCCATTAGAAATCCCCAGCCTGCGGGCTGTATCCGGGTGGATTTCTACAAAAGGATCGGGGTGCTGCTCACGCAGCCAGGGTAATTGCCTATTCTCTGTATGGAAAAATCCGGGAGAGCGTGCACCTGTCACCAGGATAAAGGGGTACTCGTCCGTCATTTCCGGTTTGCTGATTGGGCTCTCATGAGGTTCAACATATTTTGGCAGTGGATCGTAACCCCACTTCTCCAGCATGGTTGAATAAATCTCCAGCTTTCCGGTTGGCGTTGAGAAACCTTTGGTTTTGTATTTCTCGTAATTGACTTCGCCACGAATGTAATCCATTTTCTTGAATTCCTGGAAATTGATGCCCAAAGGCTCCAATATATAGTCCAGGCCTCCTTCAAAGGTATCCCACCAGTATTCCCCTTGGCCTACACGCTTACCCAATTCGTTAAGCATTTCATGATCTGAACGGCACTCTCCAACCTGTATCGCTTTGCGTCGCGCCAGAATATAACCATGACGTTTCCAGAAATCACCCACATAGTCCATCTCCATCCAGGTAGCTGCGGGCAATACGATATCGGCTAGCTCTGCCGTTGGCGTCATAAAGAAATCTGCCACCGCCATAAATTCCAGCTTTTCCAGCGCCTTATAGACCTCGCTGGCATTGGCGCGCGTCAATACCGGGTTGGAACTGATGAACATTGCCATTTTAACCGGATAAGGCTCGTCAGTAAGAATGGCATCCCAAGCACATTTCGGATTTATAATCGCAAAGTGGCCCGCCAGACGAAATCGGTCTCCACCCAAACGCTTCGCGCGCTGTTCTTTCGAGAGCAGCTTGTGTGCACCAAATTCTGAGGCGTTACGGTTTTTTGCATTTTCAAACAACACCTGCCCGCCTTTCTTGTCCAGATTACCGGTCATACCCATTAGCGCTATCAGAGTTCGATTATTGTCCGCACAATTAATTTGCTGCTCAATCGCCACACCCCACTGAATACCGGCGGTATCCGCTTCGGCAAACATGCGCGCTGCTTCTTTGATTTGCTCTTCCGGAACCCAGGTAATGTCCGACACTTTTTCTATCGGGTAATCCTTTAGCCGTTCCACAAACTCATCCCAACCATGCACATGATTTTCCACAAACTCTTTATCGTAAAGCTCCTCGGCGACAATGTAGTTTGCCATTCCTAACGCCAGAGCCGTATCTGTACCCGGGCGCAGCTGCAGCCAGATATCCGCTCTTGCGGCAAGACGAGTCATACGAGGGTCAACCACGATCAACTTGCTCCCCTGGTCGACAGAAACAGCCAGTGACTCCCCCTTATACTCATCCGAATTGGCTATCACCAGGTTATTACCCCAGACCATCACGCAATCCGGCTGGCTTTCATAATCCACGACCGGAATTGACCCACAGGTAATTACACTGGTTGAAATGCGGGGGCCATAACAGAGGTGGCCGGCTGTCAGCACATTTGGGGTCCCCAGCAGATTTGCAAATCGGTAGATCACAGCCTCGTTATCACGGCCAGTGCCATATCCCATCAGAATAGACTCAGCGCCAAATTCCTTCTTATAGCCGTTCATCTTTTCGGCAATGGTATCCAACGCTTCATCCCAGGAAATTTTTTCCCATTGACCACTACCCTTTGGCCCGACACGTTTAAGAGGGTGGGTTAGGCGATCTGGATGATAGGCAATCTGGGTGGAAGCAATCCCTTTGGGACAGAGCGTACCATGGGCAATCGGGCAGTCAGGGTCACCGCCAATTTTTTCTATCTTTCCCTCTTTTTTGTAGATATGCACACCACAGCCGCCATGACACATACGACAATGACTTTTAATCACCTCATCGTAACCGTACATTTCCACTTCTTTTTCTGCGTTGGAGTATTTAAATTCTGGCATTCGAAACTCTCCCGGATTTCCGCTGACTTGCTAAAAACCAAATATTATCAATCCGTCAGGTTCGCTGGAATGTAGAAATTCGCTAAAGAAAGGTAATTTTTTACATGGATAACTGGTCTATGAAATTCTGAGGAGTAAGACTGGTAACTCTTTTAAAAACCTTACTGAAGTAGGATGGGTCATCAAACCCCAGTTCATAGGCAACGGTTTTGATTGATTTATTAGTAAATCGCAGATTGCGTTTTGCTTCGAGGGTAACACGATCCTCAATCAGCTGCTTTGCGGTTTTACCGATAACACGCTTTGTGCGTTCGGACAATTGCCTTGGTGTAACGGCCAACTCAGCAGCATAATAGGCGACGTCATGGTGCGCCTTAAAACTCTGTTCCAGTAATGCCAGAAAGCCTTGAAACAGATCATCCGGACTATCGGCTTCATCATATTCGTCAAGTCGCTCACCAAGAGTCTGTCCAATTTTGATCAAGGTCACATAGAGCAAGTGTCTCAGAACGGCCTTCTTACCAAAGCCATCGGGGGCGTCAAACTCCCTCATCATCATGGAGAAAAGACTGTCAAATACCGCCACATCACCAAACGCAATTTGCAATGCAGGAATAGTTCGAACATTGTTGAATATCACGTCGATAAAATGCAGTTTGCTTTCAGCATAGCCAACTGGACGAAAATCATCCGTGAATCTCACCACGTAGGCATCCACCGATTCTGCCTGAAGAAACTGGTGCACCTGACCTTTCGCAATCAGGTAAAAGTTAAGCGGCTCAACTTTTAATAGTTGTCCATCAATATCCTGACTTCCTTTGCCGGATCTAACCCAGATTAACTCATGAAAATTATGCCGGTGCGGTGATTCCGCAAATTCTGGTTTTTTAGGCAAATAGGTAAATTGGTCAAGGTGTTTTATAAAAAAAACTTCTCCCTCATCACTCCCTAATTCCATCCATTTTAGTTTTTGTTCTTTAGGCATAATTTTATATCTAACTCAAAAAAACCGCTTCTGATCAGTCACTGAGAAAAGAGTTACCTCCTGAGTTCAAAGCATTCTTCTTCTTGCAACTGCAGATCTGACGACCATTTTTCTACACACTTGTATAGCCAACGTTTATCATCCCGCTGAAACTCCAGGTAGGTTATAGTCGCTTGACTGCCGTCAGGCCAGGATAGCCCAGCAGTACCTGTCACTTCCGCTTTAGCTGTTATACCCAACGCTCGCGAAACCTCGCCAGAATAAAGCTGGTATAAATTATAGTCCCTTAATGGCACCCACTCACTTGCCTGTGCTGAAGTTACGAAAATCAATATAAAGATAGCGATTACTTTATCCATTTGTGCTCCCATTTATATATTTGTCGCCCATATAATTGGCGAACATTGTCCACATTAAAATTCAGTCACTTTGTATTACCAGCGGCGCAAACACTGATTAGGTTACTCTGGAGCATTCAAATATCCAAGTTTTTTATCAGCCAAACAACTGTCTATACCGGATAGAACTCAACCAAAAAGTCACATTTACCGTTGTTAGAAACTTTGGATTGGCAAAACCATGGATTAGCAAAAACTATGGATTAGCAAACTGTTTGTAAAACAGAGGCCAGGATTAGGGATGATTAGAATCGGTTGGTAGTCTTAACGCAGGTCAAGCGCCGCATTACCAGCCCGGGAATTATGAGATATTTTCTATGTGCAAAAAATACCGTACAGCACCGTTAGTATTTTTTCGGCATGATTATTTGCTAATGAGTAATAAACTGTTTGTGCCTCTTTACGGGTCTTTACCAAGCCATCTTTTCGTAACACCGCCAAGTGCTGGGAAAACGCAGACTGCCCCAGCTCGACTTTTTCATTCAGCGCGCCAACGGATAGCTCGCCCTCTAAAAGCTGGCAAAGAATAAGCAACCGGTTTTCATTCGCCAACGCTTTCATCAAAGCCGCTGCGTTGGTCGCCCTCTTTCGTAATACTTCAATATCTGGTTTATCATCTATGCTCATATCCACATTAATTTAGCAGCAACTAATATATTGTCAAGCAGCAATGTCGATCTTCGCCATTGTTGCATCCTAATGTATTAATCCTTATGGGCTAGTTAAAATAGTCTAATAAAGGTGTATATTTGGTTGTAAAGGATAACCAAATCACTAAAACCAAAGGCTACTGGATGTGAATATTTTAATCGCTGACGACCATACTTTTATCCGTTCCGGCCTCAATGATAGTCTTCGTCAGCTGTTACCAGATGCGGTAATTTTTAACGCAGAAAATGCTTCAGAAGCGATTCAGCTAACCACGCAGGATATTGGTTTTCAGCTTGCCATTGTTGATCTGTTTATGCCGGACATGGATGGTTTTGATTTTCTTCGCAAGCTCTGTTCAGATAACCCCGAACTGCCGGTCATAGTCATTTCAGCTACCGAAAAAACTGAACACATTCGTAAAGTCCTGGATTTGGGAGCCATGAGCTTTATCTCAAAATCATCGTCTAACCAGCAATTCAATAATGTAATTAATACGGTTTTATCGGGCGGAACCTATATACCCGAGAATTTAGTGGCGCAGACTAACTCCAGCGAAACAATCGAATCCAAAAACAGCACAAAGCCTGGCACAAAAAAAATCCTCACAGACAGGCAGCTGGAAATTCTGAATTTGTTAATGGAAGGAAAATCCAACAAACAAATTGCCAAGGATTTAAACCTGTCAGAAAACACTGTAAAGGTTCATGTCAGCACTATTCTAAAAATTCTTCAGGTCGAAAATCGAATTCAAGCGAGTAACGCTGCAAGAAAACTCAATTTGCATTAGGCACTGACCGGATGAATAGCAATCGTTACAGGCTAAAACTCTTCGCTAACAAACCAATGATCGCGAAACAGCATTCAGGTACTGCGCCGACAAGCAGCCTGCAACCGCTAACGGACACTTTTCAGGCATGCTAAGGAAGCGCTAAATGGCCAAATCGCAAGGATTAGCGAACCGATTACATGCGGGAACCCTGAGTTTCTGCCTGTTGTTTCTGCTTGTTGCGAACAACTGTATTGCAGACTATTCAGTCAGCATTTTGTTATCCGACACTAACCCTGTCTACGAAAAAGTCGCGCGCTCCATCGTTAGCAGCCTGGGCACAAACCAGGAAGAGTCTATTGTCTATAAGACTACTCTGATCAATGCTGCCAACAAAACAGATATGGAGAGCATCAATCAGTCTCATTTCATTGTGGCCATTGGCGCCCAGGCAACTCATCAGGCACTGCTTAGATTTCCCGAAAAACCCACTATTTCCAGCTTTGTCAGCCTTAGCGCTCTGGAAAAACTGCAACGCACATACCCTGACAAACTTCTGGGCGCGGTGGTACTGGATCAACCAGCGCCACGCTTGCTGCAGCTTGCCCGATTAATAAACCCCCAGCTTTCAAGCGTAGGGCTGCTGACCGGTCCCCAATCAAACAAACGCATTCCGGAGTTAACGGCAGCCGGACAGCAGCTAGGTATCCAGTTAAACACAAAGCAACTTGAACCAACGCAAAATCCAGTTAAAACCCTCGAACCCATTATAGCCGCCAGTCAGGGATATCTCGTACTTCCTGATAAAGCTGACTTTAACCGCCAGACTGCCAAATGGATTATTTATCTTAGCTATCGGCACCGAATCCCTGTCATAGGATACTCGAGCCGCTACGTTGACGCGGGAGCAATGCTATCAATCTACAGTACACCCGAACAAATTGGTGCACAAACAGATGAGCTCGTAAAAAGCTGGGCAGCTGGCGCAACAGAAATTCAAAAATTTCAATATCCAAACCATTTTGTAATTCGACTAAACAATAAGGTCAAGCAATCACTAGGTTTCCCAAAGTTAGATGCCAACTTGCTTGCACAAAAATTAATGGCCATGGAAATAGAGCCATACAACCTGAAGCAGCAGGACGCTACTCAAAAATCAACTGAATGACGCACATGAATATTTTATTCTCCAAAGGTTGGAAAATAAGGCACAAGGTACTCATCCTTGCAATTATTCCACTCTTTCTGGCAACCAGCCTTCTGACAGGTTACTTCACCTGGATCAGACAAGCTGATACTGAGGCGTTCTTTATAAGACAAGGCTCTCATATGGCGAGCGCTCGAGCCTCAGTGTCGGAATTATACATGTTCTCTGGTGACCGGCAGGCCCTGCTGGCACTATCCAATGCCACATTGAAGGAGCAGGATGTAATCGCAATAAATTTCCTGAATCCGGACGGCACCGTTCTCAGTCATACCGGCGCAATAATTGGCGTAACACCGTCATTTAAACCAGTCGATTATCAGAAAGGCATGTGGATATTTCAGCAACCCATCACCTACAGCACGTTAGAAGTTGATGATTTCGATTATAACGATGATCCGGATAACGTTGAATCACAAGGGGCTGTCCAATTGGGCTGGGTACAGCTGGTATTCAGTGAAACACGACTTCAAAACCAGCAGCAGGCTATTCTGGTTACCGGTTCTGGTATTGCAGGAGCAGGACTGGTTTTGGCATTACTGATGGCCATCAGTTTCACGAGGGGCATCAGTCATCCTTTATCCAAACTCTCAAAAACCGTAGAACAACTCGAGTCTGGCAATCTCTCAGCACGAGCTCCAGAACTAAATGGCGATGAATTTAAAATCCTGGCACTCGGTCTTAATCGAATGGCCGAAAAAATAGAACAGGCTAGTGCTCAGATGCAACAACGCGTTGACGAAGCTACCCTGCAATTAAAAGGAACGCTCGGAGACCTGGAACTGCGTAATCAGCAATTGGAACGAACAGGTACCGAACTGATGGCCGCCGACCAGGCTAAAGACGAATTTTTAGCACGAATGAGTCATGAACTACGAACTCCTTTGACATCAATACTCGGTTATAGTGAGCTTATTGAAAGGCTTGGGTTATCTGAGCAGCAATTAGAATTCAATCAGATCATACGGCAGTCTTCAGACCTTCTGTTATCGGTGATCAATGATCTTCTGGATTTCTCTAAACTACGTTCCAATGCGATAGAGCTGGAGCTAAGGCCCTTCCAGCTGGAAGAGTGTTTGGAAAACATTATCGCCATGCATGCACATAGCGCATTTGAAAAGGGGCTGGAGCTTGTATTGCTGATTGAATCGGATGTTCCAACTGGCGTAATAGGTGATTCTCTGCGTTTCAGTCAGATTATAAATAACCTGGTAAGCAACGCCATAAAGTTCACAGACCAGGGTGAGGTTGTGTTACTAGTTTCCAGAAGCGCCCTCTCTCAATCCGAAGTCCAGTTAAATATTCGCGTAAAAGACTCGGGCATTGGCCTTAAAGCAGAAGATCAGGAGGGATTGTTCACCGAATTCAGTCAAGCGGATTCCAGCATAACAAGACGATTTGGCGGTTCGGGATTAGGCTTGGTGATCGCCAAGAAATTGGCTGAACTTATGCGTGGCGATGTGTACCTGGAAAGCACCTGGCAGAAGGGGACGGAAGCTGTCTGCCATATACAGTTAGCCGTCGAGAACCCCCCTCAAAGTTGTTCAGACATGCCGGACAACGACGATATAGTTATTATTTATGACCGCCATCCCTGGGCACTGCGGGAACTGCGCCACACTGTTCTTAAGTGGACAACACATATCGTAACTGTTAACAATCTTTCATCACTGAGCCATCGCCTGGGCCAGCATGAAATCGATTATAGTTGTGTCATCGTTGGCCTGAGTGCGCAGGAGGCAGAGAATGAGAATTTAGCATCGATATTGCTACAAATCAGAGGGCTTTGCGACTTCCCTATAATGCTGGCCAGCGCAACCGCGAGGCTGCCCATGCAGGAAAATAGTATAGAGTGGAATAAATACCAACCCATAGATTTCATCAGCAAACCACACAGAAGCAGGCTGTTTCTCGAAAAACTGTCCAGGTTATTATTGGGCACCCATGTAACACTGCATGCACCAACACACGAGTTGACACATAATAAAACAGGCTGCAACCTTACTGAACCGTTTAGTGCGGCCGCTGGCAAAGATCAACCGCTGTTGGGTTGCCGAATTCTAATTGCCGAAGACAATGACTTCAATCGTGGCCTGATTACTCATTTACTGCAAGAGGCAGGAGCTATTGTGGTAGAAACCACAAACGGTCGCGAAGCCATTGAAGCCTCACAAAAGCACCGGTTAGACATGGTTCTCTTGGATCTGAATATGCCAGAATTGGACGGATACAGCACGGCCCGAGAGCTACGAAATCGGCAACCCGGTAAAGAGACACCGATTATAGCGATATCAGCCATCGCACCGAATTCCAAATCACTGTCAACACAACTGGATATTTTTGATGCAGTGCTATCCAAGCCTATCGATCAGCAAAAGTTTATTGAAACCCTTTCCGGATACTGGTCTGTGCCTTTAACAATTGCTAAAACGACTACCGAATCAGGGCCACTGTTCCAAGTGTCAGAGCAGGCATTACAAGCTGAAATCCTCCGGCTCACGGAGAAAATAAAAGTTGCAGCAGCACACATTAAGCCCGATCAAATACGCTATTATGCGCATCAACTCAAGGGTATTTTGAGCCCAAAAGAATATACCGGTTTAAGGGAAATCAGCCTAAAATTGGAAAGCTACCCTGATGATATGAGCATCGAACAGACAAGTGAATTAATTGCGCATATGGAATGGTTCGTGGACGATTTGACCCGAGATAAATAGCGGATAATTTTTTTTATGGCAGATTCTAGGCTTTCCGAAACTGGAGGTTAAGGATATTGCGGAGGGTTTGTTGGCTGCGGAAAATGCAGTTCGAATACATTGGTGATGTGTTTGAGGTGCATGGTGATCGATATTAATCTGAACGGGATTTAGGTGCAGAATTTCCCAACAGCCCTATCTCTTTAACTAGATCTCTCCCGGCACCGAAGGTATATTATAAACCGTTACGTTGGATGGGTCAGCGAGCACGGTTCACGCACTGAAATCAGGGAAAAGTTAGATCCGGAACGAACGGGCATATAGTGAATTCTTACACTATCATTCACCCAAATATTCCCTCGCCAATTCACAGGCCACCTCAATAAATATTGGACCCATTTCTTGTGCAGTTTCCGTTTCCTTACGCGTCTGCGCCCAACCTAGATAGGTAAATCCACGCGCCAACAGAAACAGTGGTAATTGCTTTAGCTGTTCATCCGGTAACGCTCTGTGCTCTCTGTAACCCTGAATCAATGCATCGCGGGCTGTTTCGTAATAGTCTTCATTGATAATAAAATAGAGTGCTGTAGCAAGTTCAAACAGGTGCCAGCCAAATCCTGCGTCATCAAAGTCGATAAGCCGTATATACTCGCCATCAATCATCAGATTTTCCACAACAAAGTCCGCATGGATCATGCTGTAGGTTTCTGGAGATTTTCCATAGACGATCAAGTCCTGATGCACTTTGGCCCGTGCGCGCAGCAAAAGTTGTCGTTGCTCATCGTTGAGCATCTCGAACTCCCAAAATGGCCCCCAGAATGGCTGTTCACCGGCAAGACCGTCAGCATCCCAGGCATGCCGAGTAAATCCCTCCGGCAATTGCCAGCATACCGCTTGGTTATGCAGGCGGGCGGCAACAGAACCAATGCGATGGTAAGTGGAATAAACCTCATCCAGGCTGCTGAATTGTCCCTCCTCAATAGAACCCATTGGCTCGCCACTTACCCACTGAAACAGGTCTGCCTGCCTGGGTTCAGGGACGCCGTCCGCGCTAATTATGGCAAAAAATTCACCAGTGATAGTGGGAACGACAGCAGGCACTTCGATGCCGGATTGATCTAGCGCGTTAATCCATTGCAGTTCAGAACGTAGTGCCGCATCCGAATGATAGCCGGGCCGATGAATACGCAAAGCGTAGCGTTCACCGGTAACTGTGACCACTTTAAAGACCGCGTTTTCACGGTATTTGATCAATGAAAGTTCATCATAGTCCACGTCCCAGAGAGTTAACGCCTGGGCTGCAAGGTCACGGATTCGTGCCATTTGCTCGGCGCTGTCGAGCAGATAAAAGTCCGTCATGAGATATCCCAAGGGTTAGAGGTCAGCGAATGCGTCGTCCAGTGTGGATAGCAGCAGGTCGGCATGGTCACGGGAAAAGATCAATGGTGGACGCATTTTCAAAATGTTGTCGTAGCGGCCTATTTTGCTGATCAGGATACCGTTATCCCTCATCCAATTAATCAGACGCTTTGCCTCTGCAGTGGCCGGTTCCTTGGTGTCGCGATCGGTTACCATTTCCAAACCAAAGAACAAACCTTTATGGCGCACCTCTCCTATCAATTCGTATTTATCCTGCAGTTTGTTAAGGCCTTGGGTAACATAACTTCCCATTTCCGTGACATGCTGCAACAGGTTTTCCTGCTCGAACACATCCAACACCGCCATGCCGACGGCGCAGGATACTGGGTTACCACCGAAGGTGTTGAAGTACATCGCTACGCTACCAAACTCATTGATCAGGTCTGCACGCGCCACAACGCCAGAAATGGGATGGCCACTACCCATGGGCTTACCCATAGTCACTATATCGGGTATGACATCATCCCATTGATGACTCCACATATGGGTGCCAGTGCGACCAAACCCACCCTGCACCTCGTCCGCAATATAAAGACCGCCGGCTTTACGCACTCGTGCAATGGCCTCCTTCATAAAACCTTCGGGAACATTGAGCAGTCCTTCGTTGGCGAACTCTGGACAGACCAGCATGCCCGCCAGCTTAATACCGGCAGCTGCGAAGGAGTCGATGGCCTGCTGCACTGCGTCAGCATAGGCCAGGGCCAGAGCTTCGCCTTGCAGGCCGTTCAAACCGCGATATGAATCGGGAATAGGTATCGCCCGCACATTTTTCGCATTGGCTGCTTCTGGCATAAAGCCGGTTCCCAGCTCAGCCACGGCAGTGGTATTACCATGATAGGCAAAGTCAGTAACAATAATGCCCATGCCGCCGCTGCAGTGTCGCGCCATACGCAAGGCTATTTCGTTCGCTTCGCTACCGGTGCAGGCAAACATCGCCATACATAGTGAATCGTCGAAAGTTGCGGTCAATCTCTCCGCGTAATTAACGATATTCTCATGCAGGTAGCGGGTATGAATATTTAAGGTGCTAACCTGACGCGTGAGTGCTTCAATCACATGGGGGTTACAATGGCCCACAACTGGGACGTTGTTGTAGACGTCCAGATAACGTTTGCCTTCAGCATCATACAGCCATACGCCTTCGCCCCGCACCAGGTGCAGGGGGTGGTCGTAGAACAGCGGTGAGTGTTTACCCAACAGCCGATAACGGCGCGCTAACAGTTCTTCAATACTCATGCTGGTTCTCCATAAAATCCGCAATGATCAAGTCGTTCTAGTACCGGTTGAATGATAAAACTGTTGCATCAAAACCGGGCTTTCCGGTAGGGTGGATCCGCCGTCAACCACAATGGTTTGTCCGGTAATATAGGCGGCTTCATCCGAAGCCAGGAATAACATCGTGTTGGCAATATCTTCTGGCTTGCCTAATTCGCCTTTGGGGATCATGCTGGCCATCTCCTGCAATCCTTCATCATCAGCCAGAAGAGACATCGCCTGAGTTAGGATATAACCGGGTTCAACGCCGTTTACTGTAATGTTTTCTCTGCCGAGCTCAATAGCCGCCGTTTTTATAAAACCGTTCATACC
>CBDUGR010000025.1:0-11767 GCA_965366515.1 uncultured Gammaproteobacteria bacterium
GCGGCCATCGAGGAGCCACAGAGGCGGTTAATTGTCTGTGCCGGACAGGTATGCGGCAAATCAGCAAGAAGCACTGCCATGCGCGCGATATTAATACCCTGTTCAAGGGTTTGGTTTACGCAGCCCCAGACAACATCCTCTATTTCAGACGGGCTGAGCTTTGAGTTTCGCTGTAGCAAGGCATTCATCATATGCGCTGATAGTTGCTCAGCGCGAACATGACGAAACCCGCCATTTTTTGAACGTCCCATTGGGGTGCGAACGGCATCTACGATTACGGCATCTCGCGCACTTAAACTCATGCTATCCTCCAGCTAAGTAAACTTAAACCACTACTTTACAGTTTATTCCATGTCATCTTCAGCCTTGCAGCTAATATATAAGCAACATAATATAATAGCTGTAAGTCACTGTATTAAAAATACTTGTCACCATTTTTAGCCATTGACCTTAGACCTTCTGGCACTTCGTACAGCTTGCCTAAATGTGCGTATTTGTCTGCAAGCTCACAAAATTTATCCGCACCCAAGGTATCAATATAGCGCAAGGCACCACCACGGAATTTAGGGAATCCGAGGCCCATTATTAGTGCCATATCTGCTTCGGCTGGTGATGCGACAATCCCTTCCTCTACGCACCTTGCTACCTCAAGGCACATGGGCACCATCAATCGAGCAACCACCTCCTCCTTGCTAAACTCTTTAGCTTCTGCCTGGACCTTACCCACAAAGTCCAGAATCTGCTCGTTAAACAATTTCGCCGGGCGCCCTTTAGCATCGGGCTCGTAATGGTAAAAGCCCTTGCCGTTCTTTTGACCGTAACGTTCAGCTTTATAGAGCAAGTCAAGGATGGAGGTTTCCTCAAACTTCATTCGTTCTGGAAAACCGTCCTGCATTACATCAATACAATGGTGACAGGTGTCAATACCCACAACATCCTGAAGATAGGCGGGTCCCATCGGCCAGCCGAAACGCTCCATTACCTTATCCACTTGTCGGAAATCGGCACCGTCACGAATCAATAAATTAAATCCGAGGAAGTAGGGAAATAACACACGATTGACCAAAAACCCCGGGCAATCATTCACTACTATGGGCGTCTTGCCAATGGTTGTAGCGTAGGCGACTACCGTGGCGATAGTTTGATCGCTGGTGTCTTTGCCCCGGATTACTTCAACGAGGGGCATTAGCGGTACGGGGTTAAAAAAGTGCATGCCGCAGAAACGCTCTGGTTTTTGCAGGGCAGTGGCCAGATAGTCAATTGAGATCGTTGATGTGTTTGAGGTAATAATCGCTTTGTCACTGACAGTTTTTTCTACCTCTTCCAGGACTGCCAGTTTAATTTTGGGGTTCTCAACCACTGCTTCGACAACCACATCCACCGCCTGGATATCCGACATTTCCAGCGTGGGTTTAATGCTTCCGAGGATCTTTGCCATATCAGCCGGCTTCATGCGGCCTTTTTCCACTCGCCTATTTAGCTGTTTGGTCGCTTCAGACATACCCAAGTCCAAAGCTGGTTCCGCGATATCCCGCATTACCACAGGCACGCCTTTTAAGGCAGACTGATAGGAGATTCCTCCACCCATTATGCCCGCACCCAATACTGCCGCCTGGTGGACAGGATCAGCAATCTTCTTCGCAGCACCGGCAATTTTCTTTAGTGCCTGACTATTGAGGAACAGGCCGATCAATGCTTTGCAGACATCGGTTTTAGACATAGCTACCAGAGCTTCGGCCTCAACTTCTAATGCCTCCGCTCGTGACATTTGGGCGGACTTTTCCAGTACTGATATGACCGCCATAGGCGCTGGATAATCTGTCCCTGCGACTTTAAACACCATTCCTTTAGCAGTTTCAAAAGCCATGCTGGCTTCCAATGGCCTTAATTGAAGTGGTGAAGTCTTAACGATTCGGTTTGCCTGATTATCAAGCTTGCCACTCTGGCATTCAGCCAGCAGATGAATGGCTGCTTCCTTTAATATTGATGGGTCTACGACACTATCGGCTGCACCTACTTTTAGCGCCGTGTCTGCGCGTTGCGGTTTGGCCGTGGTAATCCATTCGAGCGCGTTTTCCGCTCCGATGAGTCGTGACAGCCTGATACACCCGCCGAACCCGGGAATAATACCGAGGTTAACTTCAGGCAATCCGACGCTGCTGTTAGTGGACATCACCCTGAAATCTGTACTGAGCGCCAATTCAAAACCGCCGCCCAATGCATCGCCGTTAATCGCTGTAACGGTTGCAAATGGTAGATCCTCAATGTCATTGAATATGTCGTGGGCTGTTTTAAGGCTGGCTTTTAGCTGGTCTGCAGGCTGAGCGAATAATCCACTGAACTCGTTAATATCAGCCCCTAAAATAAAAGAATCTTTGGCGCTGGAGATGACCAGACCTTGCACATCGCTTTGCGCTTTAATGGCATCAACCGCAGTTCGCAATTCGCCAATAGCGGCCTGATTTAATATGTTTATCGGGCTTTCTTTTGAGTCGAAAACCAGCTCCAGTATACCTTGCTCCAGGCTTCTAACCTGAATTGCACTACCCTCGAATATCATGATTTTACTCCCATAGTGGATTTGCGCGGGATTAATAATTGTCAGTCAGGACGTCCTATTTTGGCATTATCAACACATAACGCGAAGTGGAAGCCATTACAACGGTTCAAAACAACTTTGAAACGGAACTTTGGTCGATCTGAGGACGGATGTCAATGTTGAATCATAGTGATTGCATGGTGTGCAAAATTTGTTGGATTGCGTCAACATCTTCTGTGCCTCCTCGTTCTTGCCAGTACAGACCAACGGACACCGGGGTACGTTCAATTGCCAGCGTATCTTTTGGCAACTTTTCTACCAATGGCTTAAGCTGAGCCACTAGCTGCTCATCAGGACGGCTCCCATGCGCAGCAAAACTCCAGCCGTTCACATGTGATCTTAAACTCATTTCTGGCTGATATAGCAGCCAGGCTTTATTTTCTTTCCTGGCATGCTGGATCGGCAAGCGGTAGGCAATACAGTGGATTTTATCCATGGGGTTTTTCGGATTCTGCAACTTACTCAACTGTACCTGAATCCCTTTGCTCATGGCGTGTCGACGCAACAACATCTGGCGCTTCTCTTTCGGCGAAGGTAACACCCACATCGCGGAACCCAGAACCAGGCAGGCCGCAAGTAAAATAATCAATAGCGTCATTAATTGTCCTAAGGAAACGTAGGTTTTGGCATCGAAGTTGTTTTGATTTCTATCATATAGTTAATGCATGGGCTATGCTAATGTTTGAGTGTGCTAAAAGTAGTAATTGAACCCAAATCAACTACCTATTTAGGAGGCTTATTAAAATGGTTGCCTATACCAATATCCTGCTTGCAATTGATCTCACCGAAGAGTCTGCATTTATCGCCGACAAAGCCGCTCTTCTTGCTAAACAAACAGGTGCCCGCCTCAGTGCAATCCACGTGATCGAACCTATCAATTTTGCCTATGGTGGTGATATCCCCATGGACTTGACTGCTATTCAGGATCAACTGGATGAGCATGCGCGAACGAAAATGGCAGAGTTTGCCAAACCTTATTTGATCCCAGAGCAGGACCAGCATACTGTTGTCGGGCTTCCACAGAACGAAATACATCGTGTTGCGGAAGAGCAAAAGGTTGACCTTATAGTGGTAGGGAGTCATGGTCGGCATGGGTTGTCACTTCTGCTTGGTTCAACAGCAAATGGCGTATTGCATGGTGCTTCCTGTGATGTGCTAGCGGTACGGGTTGGCAAAAAGGAGTAATAGTGAGGCTGCGATGTTGAAAAGGCTTTCCAAGTATTGGTTGGGACGACTGCTGCCACTGATTGTTTTTGGTGCTTACCTGCAAGCGGCTGGTGCGAATAATACAGGGCAACACCTGGAGCAGTGGCAGTTTGAGCGAGAACAGTATCAAGTAGCCATGACAGCTCTGTCGCAAGGCAGAATCAGCCAGTTCAAAGAAGTTGGCTTAAAGCTCAGCCACTACCCTCTTTATCCTTATCTTGAATATGCGTACTTGCAGCGCCTGATCAAACGGAAAACACCCGCATCCCAGGTGTCTGCTTTTCTAGAGGCCTATTCGGATACTCCACTTGCACCAAGAGTAAAACACCTCTGGTTAAGAACCTTGGCCAAGCGTGGTGACTGGCAGCGCTATCTTCAATTTTATAACGATGATATCCAAAGCGTTGAACTGCAATGCTATGGATTATGGGCAATGTACAAGACTGGCCTGGAATCGAAGGCGTTAGACTTGGCCGAGCCCCTCTGGCTGGTTGGGCGGTCGCAACCAAAAGCCTGTGATCCTATATTTAAATTATGGCAAGACCGAGGAAGGCTAACGGACAAGCTGGCATGGCAACGCTTTTCAATGGCACTGCAATCAGGGAATACGCGTTTGGCACGATACCTGATACGTTTTATGTCTAAGGACCAGCAACAACAGGCGCGCTTATACAGGGAGTTACATTTTAGACCCGATAAGCTAGAGACTCCCCGATTTTCCAAGCTGCTAGACGAACAAAGCGAAGAACTTACGGTGCATGCGATTCAACGTCTCGCCAGGAAAGATGCAAAACTTGCCCAAGTGCTGTGGCGGAAATATCAAGAGCACCACCACTTCAATAAAACTCAGATTCAGCAGACGGATTACAAGATTATCCAGCAGCTTGCACGTCAAAATCATACCATCGAGTATATTGCTGCATTACAGCGATACCCTTTTCCGAATAACACTCACTTGCTGGAGGTTGGCATTGAAATGGCGATCCGCCAGCAGCAATGGGATATGGTTAGACAGCAGATACAAAGGCTCCCGGAACCGACTCAAAAAACAGAACGTTGGCAATATTGGTTTGCGCGAGCAACCGAGCAAAGCCTGGATAACGCAGTGCAGCGGACAGAGCTGTTGACTGATTTAGCCAAATCTCGCAGTTATTATGGTTTTCTTGCCGCCGATTGGTTAAACATCGACTATCAGTTGAATGCCGAAAGCTATCCAGTAGATGGAAATTTTCTTGAACAGCTAAAAATCAACCCAGGAATTGAGCGCGCCAAAGAACTATGGCTACTAGGTAACCATACGGATGCGCGCAGAGAATGGATGTGGGTATCGCGGCGTTTCACTAAAGAACAGCATTATACGGCTGCGTATCATGCACACCAGCTAGGCTGGCATAGTCAGGCCATTAGTTCCGCGGTAAGTGCCGAGCGATGGCATGATTTGCAGCTGCGATTTCCTCTTGTATACAGGCAATCAATTAACCAGGCCGCAAAAAACAGGCAATTAAATGCTAACTGGCTGTTCGCGCTGGCACGACAGGAAAGTGCCATGTCGAGTGATGCTCAGTCGCCAAAAGGGGCGCTCGGACTAATGCAGCTAATGCCAAGCACCGCCGCTATGGTTAGCAAGCAGCACAACCTCCAATATCGCTCTACCAGGGATCTGCTGGATCCTGGCAAAAGCGTTGAAATTGGTAGTCATTACATCAAAGATTTACTCAATCGATTTAATGGCAACAGCATTTATGCGACCGCTGCATACAACGCAGGGCCAAACAGGGTGTCGGCCTGGCTTAAAAACAAGGAAGATATGCCTATTGATATTTGGATAGAGAGTATCCCCTATAGCGAAACTCGCCAGTATGTAAAAAATGTGTTGGCTTATTCGGTCATTTTCGCCAAATTACAGAGTCAGTCCGATTTTTATATGCCAACGGCAAACTACCTCACTAAACGCGCCACAGCATTGGCGGCGGTGACTGTAAAATCCGAAAAATAATTAACATTATGAATTAACAAACGGAAAATAACAGTTACACTTAACACTCAACGCATATATGCCATGAACGTTATGCTTTTATTTTAAATTTACCCATAAATACTGAGTTTAAATGCAACAAGAAGAAACCCTGCTTGCTCGACAACCGATATTTAATGCGAAGCTTGATATTTATGCCTATGAGTTGTTATTCAGACCTGCTACCGGGGGCTTTGAATCAGGTGTTATTGATGGCGATCATGCCACCTCAACGGTTATGCTCAATGCTTTTTCGGAAGTAGGTATTAGTAATCTGGTCGCTGAAAATAAAGCCTTTATTAATTTTACCCGCAATCTGATCCTGACTCCGCCTCCCTTTAGCAACCAGGAAATAGTCATAGAAGTTTTGGAGGATATTGCTCCTGATCCGGAAGTATTACAGGGTCTCGAAAGGTTACGACAACAGGGCTTTACCATTGCACTTGACGATTTCGCTTATGATGAATCCTTAATACCCCTTATTAAACTGGCGCACATTGTCAAGGTCGACGTGCTCGCTTTGAACGATGAAGAGCTTGACTTTAATATGGTGAAATTGAGAGATTATCCGGTCAAGCTACTGGCTGAAAAAGTTGAAACGCAGGAGATGTTTCAACGTTGCAAAGCACTCGGCTTCGATTATTTTCAAGGCTATTTTCTAAGTAAACCGATTTTAGTCAAAGGACGTGTAATTCCTGCCAACAAACTGGTGGTTATGAAACTGATTGCGGATCTGCACTCACCAGAAACAAGTGACCCAAGTGTTTTGCATGATACAATTTCAAGCGATACAACCTTAAGTTACAAACTACTTAAAATGATTAATTCGGCAGCCTATCGCCGACCTCGTAAAATTGAGTCGCTATATCGCGCCATTCTGCTGATCGGCCCAAACAATATCAAGCATTGGGCAAGTCTGCTGGCATTGTCAAACCTTGATGACAAGCCCCATGCGCTGCATGAGCAAACCATGTTGCGTGCACACATGTGTGAGAATCTGGGCTCTATAGTAGACAGCAACAAAAAAGATCTTTTTTTTACGGTTGGCATGATGTCAATGTTGGATGCTTTTTTTGATGCACCTCTAGATGAACTGCTATCTTCAATTTCGCTAACTGACGATATTAATGCCGCACTATTAAATGGAAAAGGTCCTTTAGGGTTTGTATTATCAACAGCGCTAGCCTATGAACAGGGATGCTGGGGCGATATAGACTGGTCCGGGTTATCGCAACACAATCTGACAATTCAGGATGTCAAACAGGCGTACCTGGATAGCCTGCAATGGTCTATCGAGACAAGCTCGGCAGTAAAGGATTCAGCTTAGCCCTCTGTGATTTGACAATGATTATTGATATTGGCGTCAATCTAACTAGTAACAGGTTTGACCTGGATCGAGAACGGGTCCTGGCACGCGCAATAGCAGTCAATGTAAACGGATTTATAATTATAGGCAGCGATATAGAGGATAGTCGCGCTGCACTTGACCTCTGTTGCAAGCATCAGAATTGCTATGCTACTGCCGGAGTTCATCCCCACCATGCAGAACACTGGAACGAACAATCGCTAGTTGGATTGCGCGATTTGGCGCAAAACAGTCTCGTCAGGGCCATTGGTGAAACAGGGCTGGATTTTAATCGCAACTATTCCTCAAAAAAGAAGCAAATCCAAGCTTTCGAGCAGCAGATAGAACTGGCCATCGAGTGCCAACTGCCACTGTATCTGCACCAGAGAGATGCGCACGACACGCTGTATCCCATTATGAAAGCCTGTCGTGACCAGTTACGAGGAGCTGTAGCCCACTGTTTCACAGGGGGGCAAAAGGAGTTGGAAGATTATTTAAATCTGGATATGCATATTGGCATAACCGGGTGGATATGCGATGAACGCAGAGGTTACCACCTGCATGACCTTATTAAACAGATCCCTTTGAACAGGTTGATGCTGGAAACTGATTCCCCCTACCTGCTTCCTCGAGGGGTAAAGATCCCAAAAAAGATCAGACGCAATGAGCCGGCTTTTCTAACTCATGTTTTACAGAGAGTAGCCTCTTGCCTTGATAAAACTGAACTGGAAGTAGCGCAAGCAACGACAAAAACAGCGGAAGATTTTTTTAACTTTTCTACGGCCAGTACAAGTTAGAAATTTCTGGCATCACTGCTCGCTAACCTCGGTGCTGCATGACTTTCCGACTTTAGCTTGAGCTTATGGTTAACCAGGAAAGAATTATCCTCATAGGGCCGCTGAAGTAGTAATTGGCGTGCCTGGTGCTCCGCCACAGGATGCCCGAACATAAACCCCTGCACTTCAGTACAGCCATGGTCACGTAGATAATTGAACTGCTCAGGGGTTTCTACGCCTTCTGCAATCAAATTTAGTTTTAACCCTTTAGCCATCGCAATGATGGCATCGACAATACAGGCATCATTGGGCTGATCTTTTATTTCATGCACGAATGAGCGGTCAATTTTGACGGTATGGATCGGTAATCTTTGCAAATAGCTCAAAGATGAATATCCAGTTCCAAAGTCATCAATGGCCACCTTAACACCGTGTTCATTGAGCTTAATGAGCTTCTGAATCGTATTGTCCATATCCTGCATGATCAGGTTTTCGGTGATTTCAACTTCCAGATGTTCACCAATCAGGCTGTTGCGTTTAATTTCTCTGATAATATGCTCAACAAAATTTTTGTGCTCAACCTGCATCGCCGACAGGTTAACTGCCATGCGAATATCGATAATTCCCGCCATCTGCCAGGAGCGTAGTGTTTCGCAAGCTGTCCTCAGCACCCACTCACCCAACGGTAGAATTAAACCCGTCTCTTCTGCAACGGTAACAAATTCAGAGGGCGGAATGAGTCCACGATCAGGATGTTCCCACCGGATCAGTGCTTCCATTGCTACGATTCTGCCCGTTGCAACATCGACTTGCGGTTGGTAATGCATGATAAACTGGTCATTCTCCATCGCCTTGCGCATATCCCGCTCAAGAGACAGGCGGGTAATGGATACGCTATTCATTTCACTGCTAAAGAACTGGTAATCGTTGCTACCTCGCCCCTTAGTGCAATACATTGCAATATCGGCGTTTTTTACCAACATTTCCATACTGGTACCGTCATGCGGGTACATCGCAATACCTATACTAATCGTCACGTAAAGCTCATGGCCTTCAACGAAAAATGGATCTCTAAGCTTGGAAATTATCTTTTTTGCAATGGTTTCAGCATCTTCCTGACCGTATATTTGCGGTAATAAAAGGGTGAATTCGTCTCCACCAAAACGCGCCAATGTATCGCCTTCTCGCAAACATTCCTGAAGGCGGTGACTAACGGCCTGAAGCAACTCGTCACCACATATATGCCCTAGAGTATCGTTAACCAGCTTGAAACGATCCAGGTCAAGAAACATCACCGCCAAGCGCTGATTGGATCTTTTTGTCTGAGCCAAAGCAAGGTTCAACCGGTCTTTAAATAATGCTCGATTGGGTAACTGAGTTAACAGGTCGTGGTATGCCTGAAAGTTGATCGTGCGCTCGGCCTCTTTGCGTTCTGTGATATCGCGTGCCACTCCGTAGGTCCCGAGATATTCTTTCTCACCCTCTTTGCCCTGATAAATCCCTGTTGCACTTAATTCGATAGGAACAGTATTAGTTTCAAAATGCTTGGGAGCTGCATCAGGATCTTTGCATTTTAATCTGAGTTCGACGTTGCGGGCGATTCGATCATCTGTGCGGCGTTCGTTAAATACATATCTCGCCTGCTCGACATCCTCAAAATGAACCAACCTTGAATAATGCTGCCCGACAAGCTCATCTTTACCATAGCCCAGCAACAGTGCTATCCGGTCATTGACAAAGGTAAACCTTCCCTCTTTGTCGAGCATATAGATAATATCCGGCGAGCTGTTCACCATGTAGCGATGTAGTCTTTCGGATTCTTTGAGTTTACACTCGATTTCACGATTCTGATGTTGCAGTTGCCTTTGGTTTAGCGCATTTTCAACGGTCTGTAACAACTCATCTGGTGCGTAGGGCTTCTTAATATAGTCGTAGGCACGTCTTCTTAGTACCTGGGACATTGCGTCAAAGGAAGTCTCGCCGCTCACCACTATTACTGTGGTATCAATGCCCTTTTCTTCAATATAATCCATAACCTGATGCCCACTAAAGCCAGGCATTTTCAGGTCTAACAGCATTAGATCGATTGGGGATTCTTCCAATCTGGACAAGGCTTCATGCCCTCCCAGAGCCGTCAGTACCTGATACCCATTGATACTGATCAAGTCCTTCAGGCTATTCAACATTCGGGGCTGGTCATCCACCACCAGCAGCTTTGCTCTATGTGATTGCGTCATTTTTTAACCATATTATTATCGCCAATCCCATTATAGTGGGATTACCCCCTAATCCTCATCACCCAAAACCCTGGGGATCAGTATTTCAAATGATGTGCCTGTTTCAGGAGTACTGCGACAACTAATCGAGCCACCCATTTCATCCAGTAAATTTTTAACAATCGCCAACCCCAAGCCGGAGTGCCCATCGCCTTTCGTCGATGTGACAGGGGTGAAAAGCTGTGATTGTATCTCAACCGGAATTCCAGGCCCATTATCATCAATCACAATTCCAACATAATTTTTACCATTTTGATTAACTAGTGACTGTGTTGATATTGCGATTCGACCTGATTCCTCCATCGCCTCTGCAGCATTTTTAATAATATTGCTGACTACCTGCTTCAGCGCATTACGATCCACTGCGACCGTCTGCATTTGTTCATCTAATTCGGAGCGGCACTCAATTTTGCGCGCCGCAAACAAAGATGAACGAAACACTTTAAGTAAGTCAGATAACATGTTGTTAATATTGACAAGTTCTATGCCTGATTCGGTCGTTAGCTTGTCGGTTATCCCAGGTAAACGCAATAGAATGCCGCCCGCTCTTTCCAGCTCTTCTTTAATGATTACAAGGTCTTCCTGAACCGAATGCTTGTCATCTAATTTACTACTCAAAATATGCACGTAGTTATTAATTATACTAAGTGGGTTATTAACCTCATGCACTATCTCTCGGGCTCTTGCGTGATAATATTCGCGCTCTTCTTCACTCCTGCGCTGTTCTGCTTGAGTACTTTGTTGTTGCGCTAGTAAATGATTGGCTGATTCGTTTGCAAACATGGCCAACAGGCGCGCCTGTTTATCAAAAATTGGCCGTTCGGATTCGTTATAGCCAATAACCAGCACTCCCACCCCATGTTTATCTACAATTAAGGGCAGGCAGTATACACCCTCAGTTACCGCCAGGTTCGCCAGCTGCCTATCCACTACGCTCGGCAGATCTTCACCTGTTGACTCGAATGAGCTGATCGCCCTTTTTTCAGCATAACATATTGATAAAATGCTGGAATTGGAGCTTAGAGGTATTTTTATCTGACTGACGGGCTGATCGCCCTCGTCGGACGCTATGCCCACAAACGACTGTAGTTCAGGATTGATGAGAAAGAAAAAACTTTTTTTCACACCAAACAATATATTTAAACCTTGCTTTATCGCGGTTAAGACAGAAGCTTCGCTGGTCGCTTTAGACATCTGTTGCCGTACACCGTCCATTAATGCCACATTGCGCACACGATCTGCCAAATCGACCTGTTTGGTTTGATCGATGGCAAAACCTTCGTTGTCTTCGTCAGACTCATCTATTTTTATGTCCATAGATTGAGCGGCTTTCGTGACTTCCTCTTCTACTCTTGCTATCAAGTCCTGGACTAATGAATGGTTTAAATCAAATAGTTTTTCAGCGGCAATCATTGCGGAATTATCCGGCTCAGAATGAAAACCGCAGAGCAAATTGGCAAGGTAAATAATTTTAACCAGATGATGCGCATCACCGATCGCATCCAGTGACTCATTTTGGTAAAGAATCGCATCGGCCATAAAGGGATCCAC
>CBDUGR010000026.1:0-11738 GCA_965366515.1 uncultured Gammaproteobacteria bacterium
CAGCTGCAGAGCGTTGCTGTAACAGGAAGCCAATAAACGCGCCTCGCCTGAAGTGCCTCCCCGCCATACAGGCCCGACCGCATGAATAACAAATCGGGCCGGCAAATGGAACCCCGGAGTAATTTTTGCCTGTCCGGTAGCGCAACCATCCAGCCGCTCGCAAGCTGCCAGCAATTCAGCTCCTGCAGCCCGATGAATAGCGCCATCGACGCCGCCACCTCCGAGCAGAGACTGGTTTGCCGCATTCACAATCGCATCCACTTCGAGCTGTGTAATGTCGGCTTTCAAAAGGATGATTCGGTTATCCATAGATCACCTATTATTTATCTGCATCAGCCTGATATGTAGTGCACATAAACCATGGTTGCAAAAACTGCCACCAGCACCAGTGCACTCAGCATTCTGATTGTTTGACAGGTCTCGCAGTTTTTACGCATGATTATCGCTCATAAGCTGTTATATTTATTAGAAAATATTTTCCGAAAGAGCCGTTTTCAGTATCCTTTTTACCTCCAATCCAGTCTAAGCAGTATCCCCTAAAAAATCCAACAAAACCAGCTGGCGCTATCCCGGAATGGCGGGTAATTCAAAGATCTTTTCAGCGCCCGACAAAGGGCAGCGAAATGCCAAGTGGTTGCAGCTGAGCTGCAGGTTTTCCCCGCTCTCGCCCACGATTTCGGGTGTTTGCAAACCATAAAGCCGGTCACCGACGACGGGGAAACCAAAATCCGACAAATGCTTGCGTATCTGGTGTTTACGACCTGTTTCAATGCGAATTGCCAGCGTTGAGCGCTGATTTACCGTATCGTATGTTGCTCGCAACACATGACTGACCGCCTCTCGCCCATCGACAGGATTATCCAGCATAAGCGGTAATGGATGATCACTGAAACAGCCATGCACTATCACCTCATACCTTTTATCAATTCTTCGCTTTTGAAACAGCTCCGACAAGGCCGCTGCTGCTCCTTTTCCATGGGCTATCAGTATCAGGCCATTGGCCGCACGATCCAGCCGATGAACCACGAAAGCCGGGCGTTGAGGCAGCAAATGGGTTTCCACCCAGCGATTAATAGTGCAATGATCACCCCATTTAGATCCCTGAGACAGCATTCCATAAGGCTTATTCCATACGCTGTAAGCTCCTTCATCAGCAATCATTTGCGCAGGCGCAGGCTGCATTTCCAGCACAAGAGGGTCATGATATAGATGCAATACATCCCCTTGTTTAAGTCGCTTATTACTCCTTCGGATCCGATCTGTCTGGCGCCCACGTGATAACCACACGGCCCCCTTAAACATCAGCTGCTTTACTTTTTGCCGAGATAGGTGACTCGCCTCACAAAGCAGATCAACCGGTCTCTGCTCGGAATTGTCCACCTGTACATGGCTCTCGAATTTACTATTGGTTGCGGGCATCGGTACAGCTTATAAAAACTGTATACCGCTGGACAAGCCCTAGTTTCCGGTAGTAGCCTATCCATAACCGAAATCTATTCTGCAAATAACCGTCCCCGCGTTACGGAGGCCCGCAAATGCCCAAACTGTATGAAGACAATAGCCAGTCAATTGGCAATACCCCGCTGATCAAACTCAACCGCATAACTGATGCCAACATCTATGCCAAAATAGAAAGCCGAAACCCCGCCAATTCCGTTAAGTGTCGAATTGGAGCGAGCATGATTTGGGCAGCGGAAAAAGAGGGGCTGCTAAAACCCGGCAAAGAAATTATCGAACCTACCAGTGGAAATACCGGCATCGCGCTGGCATTTGTTGCCGCAGCGCGAGGCTATGCACTGACTTTAACCATGCCCCACACGATGAGCCTGGAGCGCCGACAATTGATGAAAGCGCTGGGAGCAACGGTAGTTCTGACTGATGGCGCTCTGGGAATGACCGGCGCCATTAATAAGGCCAAGGAAATTATCGCGAGTAACCCAAGCCGCTACCTGATGCTGCAGCAGTTTGAAAACCCGGCTAACCCACAAATCCATGAACAGACAACCGGTCCGGAAATTTGGAACGATACCGATGGAAAAATCGATGTGCTAGTTTCCGGCGTAGGTACCGGAGGCACCATAACTGGCATCTCACGCTACATTAAAAATACGCAGGGCAAAGCCATTACCTCTGTCGCGGTTGAACCTACTTCTACCACTATGATTACAGCTGCTCTGGCGGGCGAGGAACCAACGCATGGTCCCCACAAAATACAGGGTATTGGTGCCGGTTTCGTACCTAAAAATCTGGATCTGTCGTTGGTGGATCAGGTCGAGCGAGTCGATGAAGATATTGCCATGCAATACGCCCACCACCTGATGTCCCAGGAAGGCATACTTGCTGGCATCTCGTCCGGTGCGGCGGTAGCTGCTGCGATTCAGGTCGCCAAACAGGATCAACACCAGGGCAAAATGATTGTAGTGATACTGCCCGACTCGGGTGAGCGGTACCTGACCACAGCGCTATTCCAAGGATTTTTTGGGGAAAACGAAACCGTACAGGCTATTAGCTAATAAACTCACGGAGTCAGGTTTGACGACAACGTTGTTCTTTTGCAGGAGATGAGTTTACACATCGACAACGGTACTATTTCGAAATCAGTAAAGGTGGTCATTATCACAGACCACCCCGAGGACTTGCTTTAATCATGCTCGATTGGCACCAAATAGATACCGTTTTTCTGGACATGGATGGGACCCTGCTGGATCTTCATTTTGACAACTATTTCTGGCTTGAGCACGTACCCCGAAGATACGCGGAGCACCATCAAATTGAGACTGAGATTGCTTTTGAGGATTTGTTCAGGCAATTCAAACAACATGAAGGTAGCTTGAACTGGTATTGTCTCGATTTCTGGTCGGAAGCACTACGACTGGATATTGCCCAGTTAAAACATGAAATCAGAGACAAAATACAATTTAGGCCCCATGTTGAACAATTTCTGCAACAGCTCAAAAAAAGTGACAAAAAAACTCTGATTGTCACTAACGCGCACTGGGACAGCATCAGGTTAAAACTACAACAGACAGGCCTGGAGCGCTGGGTAGACCAGATTTATTGCTCGCATGATTTTGACCTCCCCAAAGAAAATCCTGAATTCTGGTCTCGATTACAAAAGCGCCATCCTTTCGACAAGGAATCGACACTACTCATCGATGACAGCCTGGCAGTACTTCGGTCAGCCAAAGACTACGGCATCCGCCACCTCCTAACGATCACGCAGCCTGACTCTCAGCAACCGGAACGGCGTGTCGACGAGTTCGTCAGCATTGATCGTTTTTCAGACATTCAGATAAAGGATAAAATCGTAGAATGAGCGAGGCTTCCATTCGTTTGGATAAATGGCTTTGGGCTGCACGCTTTTTTAAAACGCGCGCGCTAGCTAAAAAAGCCATCGAAGGCGGCAAGGTTCACTACCAGGGAGCACGCGGCAAACCCAGTCGCAGCGTAGAGCTAGAAGCCACCTTGAGCATCCGGCAAGGCTGGAGCATTAAAACAGTGATCGTAAAAGGATTATCCCAGCAACGCAGAGGCGCTACAGAAGCCCAGTTACTCTATGAGGAAACAGCGCAAAGCATTGCTCAGCGAACGCTAGAGTCGGAGCAACGTAAATTGCAAACTGCCTCAATGCGATTACCGGAGCACCGACCTACAAAAAAACAGCGTCGCGAAATTGTACGCTTCAAAAATATTCACGATATCAATGAAAACCAGGGCTAACAGGAGCACCCTATGAGTTCTTCAGATCAGATTCAGCACTTCCTGTTTACCAACGCTGACATCCGCGGTCAGCTAGTCGGTCTTGAGGAAAGTTACCGGCAAGCTATCGAAAACCATAACTACCCAAAGTCGATCGAGAAACTTATTGGTGAGTTTATGGCCGCCGCCGCCCTGCTCGGTAGCACGCTGAAGATTGATGGAACCATTAGTATTCAAGCACAGGGAACCGGGTCTCTGACGTTAATCATGGCGGAATGTAAAAGCAATAGAGAGATTAGAGCGGTAGCCCGATATCAGGGCGATTGCAACAGCAGCGCGATCAACGAGTTGCTCGGTATTGGTCAATTAGCCATTACCATCGACCCCGAGCAGGGCCAACGATATCAGGGAATCGTACCTCTGGAAAACGCAACCCTTGCAAAATGCCTGGAAGCCTATTTTGATCAATCAGAGCAATTGAAGACCCGTATCTGGCTCGCGGGGAATTCCGGGGAGCAGGTTTCAGGGCTGCTGCTGCAGGCAATGCCCTCCGCTATCACGCCTTCAGACTCCGATGCCTGGCCTCGAATCTGTACCCTTACAGATACATTAAGCGAATCGGAACTGGAAAAATTACAAAATATCCAACTCCTTTATCGACTCTATCACGAAGAGGAAGTCGAGCTTTACCCCCCTCACCAGGTTAATTTTAGCTGCAGCTGTAACCGTGACAGAATCATCAATGCGCTTGTATCTTTAGGAGCCCAGGAAGTTGAGGAAATGTTCACTGAAGAGCCTTTGGTAGAGATTAATTGTGAGTTCTGCAATCAGTCTTACACCGTTGCGAAGGAGGAGGTCGAACCGTATCTTATGGAGTTGGATATATCAGAAATTGCCAGTGATCTGGCGCCATCTCGCACTCTTCATTAACCTAAAATCGCACTCTTCGTTAACCTAAATTTATGGCATGAATACTCAATATTAAAG
Source organism: uncultured Gammaproteobacteria bacterium (assembly GCA_965366515.1). Lineage (GTDB taxonomy): Bacteria > Pseudomonadota > Gammaproteobacteria > Pseudomonadales > IMCC2047 > JAJFKB01. The sequence continues at coordinate 4,687 of CBDUGR010000026.1, forward strand.
TGAATTTTCAAATTAAACCAATTTTGACTTAGCGCCAGCCCTTTTTTTTGTCATAATTACGCGCCCAAAATCTGATCCGCCGGGTACACAAGGAATTCCGGCAACTAAGTCGGCCAGCGCCGGGAGAACGTTAAATGAATAATGTCGCTGAACAGCAACAATTGAGCACTAGCTTCACAGACCTGAGTACAGCAGAGTTAGTGGAATTAGCCGTGCGCCGCGGAGAAGGTACGCTGGCAGATAATGGCTCGCTGGTGGTTAATACCGGCAAGCGAACCGGTCGCTCTCCTATGGATCGCTTCATTGTTCAAGAGCCAAGCACAGAAAACGAAATCCACTGGGGCCCAATTAACCGCCCCTTTTCCGCTGATAAATTCGACGCACTATGGGAGCGGGTAGAAAATTACCTTCACACAAAAGAGTTTTTTGTATCCAGTCTGCATGTAGGCTCCGACCCAGAACACTATATCCCTGTATCTGTGTCGACCGAAACAGCCTGGCACAACCTGTTTGGCAGAACCTTGTTTGTCAGGCCGGAAAAATACAACCCGCGCGACAAAGGCCAGTGGCAAATTATCAATGCTCCGAATTTTGTATGTGAACCTGAGCGCGATGGCACTAACAGCGAAGGTGTTGTGATTATCAATTTCGCTAAAAGACGCGTGTTGCTGGCCGGTATGCAGTACGCCGGCGAGATGAAAAAAGCAATGTTCTCTGTACAGAATTTTCTGCTCCCGGAAAAAGATGTACTGCCCATGCATTGCTCAGCCAATACCGACGGTGAGGGTGATGTTACGCTATTTTTTGGATTGTCGGGCACCGGAAAAACTACGCTTAGCGCAGACCCACACCGCTACCTGATTGGCGATGACGAACATGGCTGGGGCAAGGGTACAGTGTTCAACATTGAGGGTGGATGCTATGCGAAATGTATTGACCTGAGCGAGAAAAATGAACCTGTTATCTGGGAAGCCATTAAATTTGGCGCCATCGTAGAAAATGTTGTCATCGATGAGAAAACCCGCACTCCGGATTACACCGATGCGTCTTTAACACAAAATACCCGAGCCGCTTATCCCCGCGAGCACATCAAGCTGCGCGTTGAAGAAAATCGTGCTGGCGAACCAAGTGCTATTATTTTTCTTACCTGCGATCTAACTGGCGTACTACCACCTGTTTCCATTTTGAGCAAGGAGAGCGCAGCTTACCATTTTCTGAGTGGCTACACAGCACTGGTTGGATCTACCGAAATGGGTTCAACTGCGGGGATTAAATCTACCTTTTCAACCTGCTTTGGCGCACCCTTTTTCCCTCGCCCCGCCGGCGAGTATGCGGAACTGCTGATGAAACGCATGGAGGATTTTGGCAGCCAGGTCTATCTGGTCAACACTGGCTGGACCGGAGGTGCATACGGCGATGGTGGTGAGCGATTCAGCATTCCCATAACGCGTGCTGTCATAGCAGCCATCCAGAGTGGTGCTTTGCGCAACGCCGAAACACAACGTATCGAGACATTGAATTTAGAGATCCCAACCCAGGTTCCCGGGGTCAATACACAACTACTTAATCCTCGCGACACTTGGCAAGACGCCGCAGCCTACGATAGAAAAGCCAAAGAACTGGCCGCCAAATTTGTCGAAAATTTCAAGAAATTTGAAGTTTCTGACGCTATCGTTGCAGCCGGTCCAAAAGCCTGACGCAACGAACGGCCATCAATGTTGTAAAGAAAGCGGGGTTACACTAACACCCCGTTTTCTTTATTATGGCCACATCACCTTAAGTGGGAGCACAGGTATTGGTTAAAAGTATTGAGCATCGTCTTAACCTGGTTTCATCGGCTGATTATTTATCGCAGCTCTCACAAATAAATCGCGGCATTGAGAAAGAGGGGTTACGCACCACTTACGGTGGCTTACTGGCACAAACTCCACATCCGACCCAGTTAGGGTCGACCCTGACCCACCCAAGCATCACCACCGATTATTCCGAGGCACTACTTGAGTTTATTACGCCCGTCTTTACCACTCCTGACGGCCCCATTAATAAGCTGTGCGATATCCATCGGTTTTGCTATAGCCAATTAGACAAGGAGCTTATCTGGGCAACCAGCATGCCCTGTTTTTTGGGTGGAGAAGACGCCATTCCCATCGCCGATTATGGATCTTCAAACATAGGAAAACTCAAGCATGTCTACCGTGTCGGGCTGGCCCATCGTTATGGCAAAATGATGCAAACCATCGCTGGTATTCATTACAATTTTTCACTACCTGAAAGCTTCTGGCCAAATTACCAGCAAAGCCTGGAACAGCAAGGCGATTTAGTACAGTTCCAGACCGATCAGTATTTTGCACTTATCAGGAATTTCCGTCGTTACTCCTGGCTGATTCTATATCTTTTTGGTGCCTCCCCTGCGCTGTGCCCATCCTTTTTGCAAGGGCGAAAACACCAGCTTCAATCAATGGTTAACCATACGCTTTATGCCCCCTACGGCACCTCTCTGCGAATGGGAGATCTGGGTTATCAGAATAGCGCCCAACAACAGCTAAACATTTGCTATAACACTCTAGACAACTACACCTCCACGCTGGGACAGGCCATGCATACCCCTCATGCGCCCTATGAAGCTATAGGCATTAAAAAAGATGGTGAGTATTGTCAGCTGAACACCAATCTACTACAGATAGAGAACGAATATTACAGCGATATCCGCCCAAAACGGGTTACGCCTTCAGGGAAAAAGCCGCTTTGCGAATTAGCAAAAAAAGGCGTGCAATACATTGAACTGCGCAATATTGATATCAACCCTTACTTACCGGTCGGTATCAACGCCGAGCAATCCCGATTTTTAGATTGTTTCATACTGTATTGCCTGATGGAAGACAGTCCTTTTACCAGCGACGAGGAATGCCAGTCTTTAAATCATAATAAGAATCTGGTGGTTAATCGAGGCCGTGAACCTGGACTGGAACTGGCCAGACAGGGCGAAAGGCCATGCAAACTTAGTGACCGAGCATTTGAAATTTTTAACAAACTGGAAGCTATAGCCAGCATTTTGGATGACGCCAACGGCAGCACCGATTTTTTCATAGCGGTTAAAGTACAACTGGAAAAAATCAGGCACCCTGACGCCACGCCGTCGGCAAAAATCATTCAACAACTCAAGGATGAAGGCATTTCGTTTTTTGAGTTTGCTTTACAGCAATCCGCCAAGCACGCCGATTATTTCAAAGGACATCCATTGGCAGACCAGGAACTGATCAATTATAAGAAAATGGCCCAGGAATCCCTGCGCCAGCAAAAAGAAATTGAAGCAAATGACAGCATAAGCTTCGATCAATTTCTTAAGGAATATATGGCCATTAACGTCCACTCGCCCGCAAATACTGCACGTTAAAAAGATTCGTACGGAACGGTTTATCAGGAATTCTCGGCAATAACTGCAACGTGGTACAGTGCTCGGCTTGCAGATCGATCATGCTGACAGCCTCTACAATTCCCCCTTGCCAATCCTGGTTATTGAGGTGATGGTAGCGCGAATCCGAGACACCTGCGATACTCAACTTCCACAGCTTATCGCCTCGATCATAGATCCTGCCAAGTAATGGTAGCGAGGTTTGCGCGTCCACATAGAATGACCTCTTCGATAATGGATGATTGGGGTCACGCGGAAGCGCATCGAGCAGATGTACTTTTCGAAGTTGCCACGCAACATTGGGAAAACACCCCCCTTGGCCGGCAAATTCAATCAGCTTAAAATCACCCTCGCCGGAATCCATCAACTCGCTATGTCGATACATAGGCATCAGCAACCACTTGCTACCCTGGTATCGCCACTCCATATCCATAATACGCCCATTAAAACCGAGAAAATCCTCGATCATAATGTCGCTACCAAGAAATGCATCGGTCGTTTGCCCGGCCGCCAAACGTCGCACCCGGCGTTGTGATGCATGATACATCCATACCTGCTCTTTGCGGGTATCATCCTCCTGACGGTGAATCAACAGTTGCGTATTGGCAATATCCGGTGGCTTATTCACACGAAGGTAAAGCGCGTTATATATTTCCGAGGGGTTTTTAGGCAGATCGGGGACTATATCTGTCGTGTGGCGATGTTTAAAACGCAGCATCCGCCCATACATCTCCAAATTACGTTCGACCTTACCAGTGCGCATATCACGATACTGCCAGTAGAACTTTTCAACTTCGTTCTCATCCGGCGCATAGCCATAACGCATATTCCAGGCTAATTTTTCTCCCACCCTCGGGACCGATTCGACAATATCCGGAAAAGGGCGTCCCGCAATATAGTTGTGTATTTCTCCAGGCTGCTCACCCAGGGAAACTCCAGTCGAATGTTTTTTTGTCGCCTCTAGATACGCCGGATGTGTTGGAAAGCTTTTTGATTCGACTACTGAAATACTCAGTTTTCCATCCGCAATGAGTTCTACCAGAACGGGGTCAAGGATCGCCTGGAACTGCTGAACACTGTTCGCGTCTATTAATGTTCCTGGCGCAGGTACTTTAATATCGGAAGCAGGTGCAATATCGAGAGCGAAGCTTTTTTCAATGAAGTCAGTCTCGGCAATAACGGATCTACTTGTTGAAGCAAGACAAACCAGAACCGACAAAAGAAGTAGTGACTGTGCAACTCCCCAGGGTAAGAAGGGTAATCTCATAAGAGGTTTCCAAGCCAAGTGTTGTTATCGATTAGGGGAGACTAACGACTTCCAATTGACAAGGCAACGTCAAAGATCACAGATCTTATAAAAATATTTTATACAAAGAACGAACTAAATAGAAAACTCCACCACCGCAGCGCCGGCACCATAAACAGGCTCATAAGCATGTACCTTACCACCAGAAAGCTGCTTCCCAAGCGCGCCCTGTATAAAAGCCATGTGCTTAAAACCCATATCCACCTTCGCTGCCGCAGCATAATTCGGGCATTCAGCAAGCAGTGCTTCGCTATCCCCCGCTTCTATCAACGCTAGTATTTTTTTATTCCAGGTATCGTCCTCTACAGAGGAGATCCTATCTTCGGAAATATCAATACCATGACGGAAGAACGATCCCGATAACCCGCCTACCGCTACGACTGATATTTTTCTTTCCAACCTTTCGGCCTGCTCCGCAACCAGAGCACCAATATCACGGGTAATCTCCCAGTCATGATATAGGTTATTTGAAGTGCTGAGTAAAGGTAACCGATTATTCGGATTCAGGAAGTGCGAGGCAACGATCGTTCCGGTATCGATTGGAAACTGATCGTAATCCACCCCTTTGGACTTAATCCCCTTTTCATTAGCCCTGTCGATCGCAGCCTGTGTTAGCTCGGTATCAATACGAATATCAAAGGACAGGTCGCCATACTCATGCCAGTTATGATCCACGTGAATCCCCTGCAAATGCGGTCGCATCTGCCAAAGCTGGTCTAACACCGCAAACCAGCCCGTAGAATAGACTACGATGGTATCCGGTTTTGACTCCACCAAAGCCACACCAGCCGCCTCCATAGCGTCAGCCAAACGGCCCCAAGGGAGATTATCCGGCTTCATGCACGGCAGAGGGGAAGCCGGAATCAGAAACGCTGAGACAATAGCCATAGTCATTCTCCTGCTAGTTGATTTAGGCTAGCGCCGTCAGGCCTGAGCCTGCCAGACCAGCCTTGATCAAGTTCCATTCCATCACTGCATTACCGGTACCAATTACCGTACCATAGCCATGCAACTCTCCCGGCATTTCAGGGTAATCCATTGCTGCAAACATCCAGGTAAAAGCCCCGGATTTTACTTCCGCAAAAGACTCCTCAATAAACTGAGGCAGCAGCCGAAACACTTCTTTCACCTCTCCCTTGCGCAATAACTCGATCATACGCATATCCCAAAGGTAACCTTCATAGGTCTCAGGGTGCTCCTTGGTCATATCTTCCGGTATTTCAGGTTCTTCTCTGAAGTGGTAATGACAGAGGGTGTTCGACGCCAAAAGTACTGCGCGCCGCCCGGTTTTCTCGATGGCTCTTCGAGTCGCTTTCCCCAAGCGGTCCATCTCCTCCAGCCCCTCTTCCATTTTTAGATAGTAGGGCGAATTATTGGCAGATATACCCACTACCGGAATATCCCACTGCGGTCGCATCATATGCAGCGTAGTAATGGTTCCGTAATCTACCCGAAAATTGGGATTACGCATCATCTTTCCGTCCAGACCTAAGGCAATCGCTTCTTCGCAACAGGCCTCTGCCAACTCTACATCCACATCAAGATCGAATGTATAGCGAAACAGATTTGGAAAAATTGGATCCACAGATTTGCCGCTGAGCTGCTTAACACCTAAAAAATGATGGCCCTGCTCAGTGATCCAGTGGGGCGAATGCACCAGTAAAACATCCGGCTTTAGCTCTTCCAGGCTGGCGCGCGCACGCTCATAGGCCCAACGCAACTGCTCCCACCCGCCTCTGGATTTTGCTTCATTCTGTGGAGGATTTTCTCCGTACACCAAATGCGGTGGATGGGGCGCCAGATATCCGGCAACAATTTCACCTTTGCTCATAATCCAACCCTCCTCAACTATTTACAGCCGTTAAAGGCTTGTAAGCTACCGCCTTCATTTCAATCGCCAAATGTGGATGGGGTAGCTGTGCCACAGCAACGGTGGTTCGAGTCGGGCCCGTATTATCAAAATAGTCTGAATAGACCCTGTTAAAGCCATCGAAGTCATCCATGTTCACCAAAAAACAGCTCAGCTCTAACAAATCATCCAGCGAGGCGTCCATAGATGCCAGGATATCCGCAATGTTGTTAATCACCGCCCGAGTCTGCACCTCGATATCCATATGTAGCACCCCTGCTGCATCAATACTCGCTCCCTCGATACTGTTATCCGGTCGGCGCGCACTGGTGCCTGATACATAAATAAAATCTCCAGCGCGTTTCACATGGGGAAAACTGCCACGCGGCACCGCTTTATGATCCAGCACCTTACTCTCTGCACTTTTCACTCTTGCACCCCTCTACACCTTATAAAAACTAAATTCTATCTCCACCAGGGCTCCC
>CBDUGR010000027.1:0-11670 GCA_965366515.1 uncultured Gammaproteobacteria bacterium
AGGTGGCGGTCCACCGCTGGCTTGACCGACGCTGCGCATCTCCTCCATAAAATTACGCATGGCTAGCCGTTGGCGTATGTTTTCGGGAGTATAGAGGGTGCCTCGCGGGTTGAGAGCCAACCCTTTTTGTTCGATCACTTCCGCAGCCAGTGGGATATCCGCAGTAATGACCAAGTCACCACATTCTATATGCTGCACAATGTAATTGTCGGCCACATCAAACCCTGACCCAACCTGTATGGATTTGATATTAGAAAAAGAAGGGGTATTGAGTGACTGGTTGGCCACCAGCGTCAGATTGACTCCGGTGCGCTGGGCGGCGCGGTATAAAATTTCTTTAACCGCTGCCGGACAGGCATCCGCATCAACCCAGATCTGCATAGTTAATAGCTATTAATTAAGCTGAGCTAGGGGAGTTGGATATTTCCACCAGGGCTACCCATTCCACCTGCGCCAGGCAATACAATGGAGGAAGCTTGCTCACGACGCATCTCCTCCAGTTCTTTCATGGTCTGTTCAATACCCAATTTGGCGGCTTCACCAAATTGCTGAGCCGCATCTCCTATGGTAGTGGCATCGATATCAAAGCTAATCGGTAATGCGCCGGCAGGCGTCATGATTTGCGTTTGTCCCGAATAGATTACCTCTCGCTGACTGTCGTCCGAGCCGTCTGCAGTGACGGGAATCAGCACTCTAATAGTGCCAATTTTACGATCGGTGTAGACCTCTTCCCGATAGAGTTCATCGGTGGCCATTTCTATATCAGGCAGTCCTGAATTGCTATCATGTGACATAAAAACCTCAGTGCTCAATATTCAATTTTGGCAACACTACCTAAAAAAAACAGTAATGACAATGGTCGTTAGCTTTTCGCGGAACTCGCTGCCTTACGCTTTTTTGCCGGTGATTTCCTGATTGCTTTTGCGGGTGCGGGTTTGCCACCTTCCTGCACTCGACTCATCTCCAGCTTTTTATTACGGACCCAGACTTTCCTTAGGTGTTTAAGAACCTCCTTCGGCATGCCGGCAGGCAGCTCTATGGTGCTATAATTCTCTTTGATTTCTATACGTCCAAAATACTGGCTGTCTATTCCTGCCTCATTGGCAATCGCACCTACGATATCACCTGGTGTGACCTGATTGGTTTCACCCACTTCCACGCGGAACGTTTCCAGTTCTGTTTCAGAGCTTTCCTGAGTGCGCTTACGTGGTTTTCGAGAGCCTTCGGAATCGCGCCGGGGTTTCCCGTCATCTTTTCTTGTTTCGTTTCTGGTATTGTCGGCTTTACGGCTGGGTCGATCCTTTTTGCTGAACTTTTCATGTTCCTGCGGTTCAGCACGTAACGGACGATCCTGCTGCAGCAGATAAGCAAGGGTTGCGGCCAGTGATTCAGGTGATTCATCCAGTTCGTTGCACAGGTCGATAACCAATGAATCGAAGAACCCCTTAGGCGTTACGGCACGGGCTTCCGATATACGCTGCTTGAATCGCTGCACGCGTTGTGTAGTGATGTCCTGGGAGGTTGGTAATTCCAGTCGAGCAATGCGCTGCCCGGTAGTTTTTTCAATGCTTCTGAGCAGTCGCTGTTCGCGGGGTGTGACGAATAAAATAGCGTTTCCGGTGCGTCCTGCGCGACCGGTACGGCCAATCCGGTGAATATAGGCTTCGCTGTCATAGGGTATATCGTAATTAACTACGTGACTGATGCGCTCGACATCGAGTCCCCGAGCTGCAACATCCGTAGCCACCAGGATATCTATAGCGCCTTTTTTTAGATCCCGAATTGTCTTTTCGCGCTGACTTTGGCTCATGTCGCCATTGATCGCCGCGCAACTGTATCCTCGCGCGGCAATTTTTTCCGCGAGTTCTGTAGTCGTTTCACGGGTGCGCACAAAGATAATTGCAGCTTCAATCGTTTCAAATTCCAATAAGCGGGTCAGGGCATCCAGCTTTTGACGTTGGTTGACCATCCAGTAACGCTGATTAATCGTGTCAACGGTCACTGCCTGGCCCTGAATATGTATATGTTCAGGGTTTTTTAGAAATCGGTTTGCCACTTTTCGGATTGGGGCGGGCAGTGTTGCTGAAAAGAGAGCTGTCTGCTGAGTGCCAGAGGTATGAGAAAGGATAGTCTCGACATCATCGATAAAACCCATACGCAGCATTTCGTCAGCTTCATCCAGTACCAGTACTTTCAAATCAGATAAATCGAGGCTTTTGCGACGCAGGTGATCCAGCAGTCGCCCAGGTGTTCCAACGACTACTTGCACGCCCCTGCTGAGCTGGCGCAGTTGCCCGCGCATATCCTGTCCACCATACAAAGGGAGAACGTGGAAACCTTTCATATAGCGGGCATAGGACTGCAAGGCTTCTGCTACCTGAATAGCAAGTTCTCTAGTCGGTGTTAGGATTAACGCCTGTGGTATATTTTTTTTACTGTCGATTTTTGCCAGAATAGGTAGGGCAAAAGCTGCTGTTTTCCCTGTTCCAGTTTGTGCCTGACCGATAATATCGCCACCTTTCATTAGCGGTGGAATGCTCGCTGCCTGGATTGGCGAAGGTGTTTCATAGCCTACGCTATGCAGTGCTTTCAGCAGAGGGTTAGGTAATCCCAGTTCTTCAAAGGAACAGGGGGCTTTTTCATCAATCATTGGATGCGCCTGGTTGGCGCTACGAAGCTGGTCGGTACAGGCAAGTAGCGGAGTTACAAAAAAGGGAAGCTATTCTACCCTAAAAATAAGGGTTGCGCAGCGATTTATTTTAGTCCAATTAAGCGGGGGAGCGAGGGTAAGGCATAACTGGATCACACGCCATAAAAGGGACTATTTAACGATCTATTTCACTAATAGTGTTTGCAGTTCCAGACGGTAATTGAAGTCATTTGCCTCGTTTGGCGTTGCGCAATTCCAGGTTAAAGCGCTAGCACCATTGGAGAGGTTAATCACTCTTAAACGAGGAACGCCGTCCTCCAGGCATGCGTTCAGCCGGTATCCTATAATCGTTCCTTTGCCAAATAGTTGGTTAAATATTTAACGCAAACGACAAACATCCGCATTAAATAAATCAACAATATTCTCTCGCAATCTGGATTTGGCTATGTTTAGTTTGAATTTAACGATCCCGGAGTAGCGGTTAGCTGATTTTATATCATGCATCAAAGGAAAATTATTCATTGTGACTGTGATTGTTTCTATGCATCGGTAGAAATGCGTGACGATCCCTCGCTGAAGGCACTAGCTGTTGCAGTGGGTGGTTCTCCGGATAAGCGAGGTGTGATTGCAACTTGCAATTATCTGGCTAGAGAGCAGGGTGTGCGATCTGCAATGCCTTCAGCCTATGCACGACGCATCTGTCCCGGACTGGTTATTTTGCCTCCCGATTTTGAAAAGTATCGATTGGCATCGCGAATGGTCAAGGAGATTTTTTTCAGGTTTACTGATCTGGTAGAACCTTTGTCGCTGGACGAAGCTTATCTGGATGTTTCGGATTCGGATAAATGCCAGGGCAGTGCGACCTTGATGGCGCGAGACATCAGGGCCATGGTAAAGCGGGAGGTGGGCATATCCCTTTCCACAGGGATTGCGCCGAACAAATTTCTCGCTAAGGTCGCCAGTGACTGGAATAAACCGGACGGTGAGATGGTTATTCTGCCAGATCAGGTTGAAGAGTTTGTGCGTGATCTGCCGGTTGCCAAAATTTTTGGGGTTGGAAAAGTGACCGCTCAGAAGCTCCAGGTTCAGGGCGTTGAGCGTTGCGTTGATTTACAGGCTCTCTCCGCCTTTGAGTTGACCAGAAAGTTCGGTCGTTTTGGTGCGAGTCTGTATGAGTTGTGCCGTGGTATAGATCAGCGCGAAGTAAAGCCAAGCCAACGGCGCAAATCGTTGAGTGTAGAGACGACCTATTCCGATGATTTACCCGATTTGGATACTTGTCTGAAGCAGCTTTCTGAGCTGTTGATTAAGTTAAGATCGCGGCTGCGTCGCGTGGATGATCAGTATCTGATTACCAAACTCTACGTCAAAATAAAGTTTAATGATTTCCAGGCGACCACGGTTGAATGCCTTGGAGCTCAAGTAGAGAAGGCTGAGTACCAGGATTTGATCACAACGGCTTTTGCCAGAGGCAATAAACCAGTACGGTTACTGGGAGTAGGCGTGCGTTTTATCGACCTGTCAGAAAGAGTGCATGCAGAGCAACTGGAGTTATTTGATAGAAAATAGAGTAATTGTGGCTAGGTCAGGTGCAAGCGAGTGCTTGTATTCGCCTAAAGCATTGGTAGAATCACATTACTGAACACGTTGCATAGTCGTATCTGTACTTAGCCGTATCTGTGCCGGTGCATTGAAGGCCTAGAGTGGCAGAGTGTGACGATACAATAAAAATAATGGTTCCAAACATGGTTGAGTGGATTCAGCGTTGGCGTTACCGTTTAGAAAAGGGTAGTCCTCACCTTATTCTGCTGGTAGGGCTTTTATTTCTCATTATTTTTGTCTCTGTGGTAGGTGGCTTCCTGGTGCATATTTCCGGCGTCGGAGGTGCGTTGCCGGAATCTATGTGGTGGGTATTTCTGCGCATCAGTGATCCTGGCTATCTGGGAGATGATAGCACCGTCACCAGTGCATTTTTTGGCACCGTCTTTACCGTGATTGGCATGGTGGTCTTTATGGCCGGGCTGGTAGGTATATTGACCAGTTTAATCATGAGTAGTCTCAAAAAGCTGCATGAAGGACGCGCTGCAGTGGTGTTTAGCAATCATGTAGTTGTCATTGGCTGGAATAACGAAGTTTTTACTTTAATCAGTGAATTACTAACGGGCTGGGATGATACGGGTATTGCCATGTTGGCAGCCGAGCCTAAAGACGTCGCTGAAGACGAAATCGAGCGGCGCGTCTATTCGCAGGTTGGTCAGGCTCATGATCGCAAATTTAAAAATAATCTTAGAACCCGGGTGGTCTATCGCAATGGCAGTCCTCTGGCGTTAAGAGATCTGGAGCGGGTCGGTGTGCATAAGGCCCGTCATGTGATTATTCTGGCGGGAGAGCAAGAGCGGGGAACGACCACTGATGTACAGCAGATTCGTGTGCTGCACGCCATCCATCAGTTGCGCAGTAATTACGCTAGTGTTGGAGATTTTACCGTCATTGCTGAGCTGACCATGCAGCGACTGAGGGCGCACGCGTTTTATGCATTGAATATGAATCCACTCGCTGATGCCTGGGTTCGTTTAGGTGAGCAACAAAAATTAGCACGGGGCGAGGAGAGTTTTTTGCCCCGTACAACACAGCAGTCCAATGATCAGGATATAACCGTGGTCAATGGTGATCAGATTGTCAGTAGAGCTGTTGTACAGTGTGCCATTCAGCCTTGCTTGAGCAAAGTTTATAATGAGCTGCTTTCTTTTGCAGGTAAAGAGCTCTTTTTATGGCGTCCCAATGGTGCCTGGCAGCCGGTTTTTGAACAGGCAGCGACATTACCACCGGAACAGGTACCCTTGTTCCTTAATGCGCACCTGGACAAGGGCATGATTGTCGGTATTCGTGACTCGGGCGCAGATTTCGGTGAGCTTTTTTTTAAGCCAATTGACTGGGTGAAAAATCTGCAGGGAAACGATCTGATTGTATTGGCTGACAAACAGGAATGGCAGAATCCCAGGCCCCAGCTAAGGAAGGAAATCAATATTGAATCGCGAGCTACGAACGGGGTTGCAAATTACATTGCGGTGTCATCGCAACCATCAGAGCACGGTATTCTGATACTGGGGTTTAACCGCAGATTGGGCGTGGTGTTAGAACAACTTTCAGAATATTGTGAGCAGTATCCGGATACGCAGATGCAGTTGACTTTGGTCGCGCCGCAGATCCCTGATGAATTTTATAAATTGGCTGAACAGTGGCCTGTAGTTGCCGATGCGCACGAAAAGGGTAGGCTGATCAATGCAGATTTTACAGACTGGAATGTGTTGGGGCCGGTGATTCGAAACGCCCCTCGGCGCAAGTCCATAATTCTGCTAACGGATGACTGTGCCCTGTCACTTTCGGATGGTTCGGTTGATGCCAGGGTGACGCTGGCATTAGTAATGTTGAGAGCCTATCGAGGAGATGCAGCCTGGCAAAAGCATTTTGACGAATCGAATATTGTCGCAGAAATTATGGATCCACAAAATAAATCGGTGATAGAACGTGAACAGCTGGCTAACGATATCATCGTGGGTAATGAGTATGTGAGTCGTTTTATAGCGCAGGTGACCAGCGATTTTCGTTTGGAGGAGCTGTTCCGCGAGCTGCTCGATTATGGCGACTATGAGCTATATGTAAAGCCGATCGAAAACTATCAAGTGAGTAAAAATGATCAATTCAGCGAAGTGACGAAGCAGGCGGCGGCACAGGGAGAAATAGCGATTGGCTATCTGTTTTCCGAGGCGCAGGCCGGTGTTAAGATGGCATTGGCTCCTGATCTGATGCAACCGATGGATAACGCAGAACGTATCATCGTGATTGCAGAGAGCTAGCGGGTAAAATCTTCCCCATGAGCGCTTTAGTATGATTGCAAACAGGACTTTCAAGCAACGGCTTAAATGCCTGGTGGAGCGGGATGATACACCAGCAGGGCGGCGCTTTGAGTTCTTTATTATGGGGCTTATCCTTTGCTCACTGGTGGCCTTTTCAATTGAAACATTACCCAACCTGTCCGGGCTCGGTCTTGAGCTGCTTAACTATTTTGAAGTTATTGTGATCGCGGTATTTACGCTGGAGTATCTGGCAAGAATTTATGTGGCTGATCATCGCTTGAAGTTTATTTTCAGTTTCTTCGGGATGATTGATTTATTGGCGATTATCCCCTTTTATTTGACGTTGGGAATGGACTTGAGGTCGGTTCGAACCTTGCGCCTCTTCCGACTGGTGTTGTTGGTTAAACTGGTTCGCTATTCGGAATCTCTGGAGCGCTTTCGTCGTGCTTTTGTTATAGCCAAGGAAGATTTGGCGTTGTTTTTCGCCGGTGCAATTATGCTTTTATATTTGTCAGCGATAGGTATCTATCTATTTGAAAATAGCGCGCAACCGGAGGTGTTTTCCTCTGTATTCCATAGCCTCTGGTGGGCTTTGTCGACATTAACGACAGTGGGGTATGGCGATGTTTATCCCATCACTGTGGGCGGAAAAATATTTACTTTTTTTGTGCTTATGCTGGGACTGGGTATTGTTGCCGTGCCAACGGGTTTAATTTCCTCCGCTCTGGTGAAAGCCAGACAGGAAGACAGAGAACGACAGGCTGAAACGGATTGATAGTATGAGTCATAACTCTTTTTAAGGAAGGGGTGAAAATTGGATAACGAACAGGATACAAACAGAGTAAATGAACCCTTTGCCTCGGTTGCGCCACACGAAAGCATTGATGTGGTGCTGCAAACAATTCAGGAAAGCCAGGTGCAGTTCAGCACGATGGCCGATGAAAAGGCCAACATAATGATTACCGTCTGTTCTATTTTGCTAACACTAGCTGTGGGCAAACTGGAGGAGAGGGTGCTGGTGATGCCGATTGCTGTATTCTGTGTTTTCGTCGCGCCTGCACTGATATTTGCGATTTTGACGGTGATCCCCTCATCCGGGAGCTCTAAAGTTAAACCAAAAGATATTATTAAACGTCGTAGCGCCTTTAATCCTTTTTTCTTTATGCATTTCTCCTTGTTACCAATTGATATGTTTGAGGAGGAATTTGAAAAGGCGATTGGCAGCACGAAGAATCTATATCGTAATGTGGCTCGAGACATTTATAATCAGGGCGTGGTATTAAGAGTTAAGAAATACCGCTATTTACGTTGGAGTTATCTGGCACTGCTATGCGGTGTGATCTTAAGCTTGGCTGTTTTCCTGATTCAGCTGATGCTTGGCCAGGTGGCTTGGGCATCCTGAGATTTAGGGAATAGGGATGTAATAAAACTAAATTAAGGTTAGGGGAAGATGATGGAGTTATTTGCGAGTAGGGATTTACGTAATTTGATGCGAAGAGGTATTAATATGCACAGACAGACAAAAGGGTGGATGGTGGGGATGCTTGCTTGTTCGCTGCTTGCAGTCGGTGCCTGCTCGACACTACCAACCGCAGGTGATGATGCGCCTCAGAGTAAAGGGGCCTCAAAGTCATCGGGCAGTCCGAAAGCCATGGTTAGGGACGGGTTTGATGCGTACGGCAATCGTAAATATGAAGAGGCAATAACACTTTTTAAAAACACACAAAAGGCTGCGGGAAAAGGCTCCAGCGCTTATGACAAAGCATTGATTGGCGAAATTCTGATTCGTTTAAGTGCCGACAGGAAATGGCGGGATTTGGATCGTGCTGAGCAGATTTTAGCGGAATTAAGATCAGGCAGCTCAAAAAAAGCGAGCGGAGCTGACGAAAGCCAGCTATTAATGAACGCCCTTAATAATTTGGTAATCGCTGAAAAAGATAATGCTGAATTGCGCAGAAAATTAGATGCTTCCTACGCTCAGTTATCCAGGTTGGAGAAGGAAAAGGTAAATCTCAACAATGCACTGAATAAACTGAGGAGTTTAACGCTCGACTAGCGCAGAAACATAGCAGGAGCCATTTTTATCGGGGTGAATTGCGAGCATATTTGGGATTGAAAAAGTCCCGTATGACCGTCAGCCTCACTTCCTTGGTCTATTGCCCCCTTGGAAGAAACCATATATTGGTTTCTTCCAAGGGGGCAATTATATTTCGATGTCACCAACCCGGCTTGATTGCTGTGGAAGTTTGAGGCGTCAACAAGGTTAACTGGGTAGAAAAAAGAGGATAATATTTGCACTTAAAACAACTGGAAAGATCATATGGTCAGGTGTTTTTGAGTGGTAGTCTGGGTCCTGTTTTTACTGATCATTCCGAAAATTTTGCAATATCTTTTACAATCGCAAAGTCCTCCTCCAGCTTCATCGCTTTCTCAGAACGTTTTAATGCCAGTCTAGAGTGATATTTTGCCGCGGTGCTTAATGCTTTATCGTCAATTAGAGTCAGCGAACGAAAGGCCTTCTGTAAGCGCACCGATACTTCAACCGAGTCAGCGCCATCGCGTGCAATCGCGGTAAACGCGTCATCGAACATATCCCGCACAGAAATCTCCGGTATCTCAACCCGGTCATACCCTGGTGTTGTAGAGTCCTCCCTGTTGCTTGGTTCACTCCACATAACAAACAATCGGACGAGAGTTCCAATCACATTAATTGCTGTACCTTGATCATTTACTGCTGGTGATAAAGCGCGACTTGCAATTTCAGACAAAACAACCAGACCGAATCTTGGATCTTCGTCAAAAAGACGATCGTGTCCGATTATGAACGATTGAACTATCTTTTCACACTCCGTTGCGGTTTGTTGCTGGGGTTGACCGATTAAGTACGCTAGCGGCCGCCCCGGTGTAACAAAAGTTCCTGGTAATGCAGAGATCATCAGCTTTACTTGAACTTTTTCGACACATGCCTGAAGCCTTCTAATGTCGATACTTTGCACATAACCTACGACCTCCGAATAGATTGGTATTCCATCTGGTGTCTGGGAGCTTACAGGAATGCCGTGCACCGACAGAGCCTCTCTTTTTCTTTTCAATGCTTCTTCAGTAGCATGTTCAACTTTGGTTATGGTTTCCCCGAGACGCCCCAGTCGTGCAATGCGATCCACCCATCGCACGAATGTGAGTATTACCAGGGCAAAAACAATGATGGTAAGAATGAATATAGTAAAGTGTCCAGCTACCTCAAAATAATTATTATTCACTGCCGTTAGTGCGACAATGCTAAAAATGAAAGCACCTATAAATGTCGAAAGCGCATTCTGGGATACATCATCGGCTACGACTAAAGGAAATGAACGTGGCGTTGCTGAATTACTGGTAGAGGCGTAGGCCGAGACCATGGAAGTGACCGCAAGTGTGGCAATGACCAACATGCTGGAGGCCATAACTGAAAGTAGACTTTCTACTGATTCAACGGTGATAGTGGGCAGAATCCGTGCCGCCTGTGTGTTATCTGCGATCCTGGCAGCTAGAACTGTACAGACTGACACTATGCAAACGACTAATGGCCTCACCCAGAGACGCTCTCGTAATCGTTTTATAAAGAAGCGAAGCCGATCACCTGACAGTATTGAGCGCATCTGTAACTCCTAAAACCTGAGTATCCTCTGGCTTAAATTGATCCGGCGAAATGCAGTTACTTGTATTGCTATCTCGACATCACTCTAATCCGGTTTATTATTCTCCGCAAAGAAACTAGTAATTTGGTCAGCAAGATAATCCTCACTTGCTTCGGAATTGACCAGCAGCAGAGGTGTTTCCTTGTTGGCATCGGAACGTTTGGCTCCTTCCATAAACAGTGCCACACCATTCGGATCAGAATGTTCACCGATGAGAATGAGCTTGATTTCATCCTCCTTGATGAGCCGCTCTGCTTTATCCAGGTCAGCGGTTCTGATAATGTCCCATTCACTTTCGGTGAGCGCTTCTTTAATGGCTTCGCCCAGCGCCGAGGCGTCTTCTGTGACGAGCAGCAGTTTTCCGGCGCTGCGCTCGGGTAGGAAGCTCTTAACCGTTTTAGTCAGCTTTTCCTTATCTATCGGTTTGATCAGGTAATCGGACGCGCCCAGCGATAAGCCTAGCTCGCGCTCGCTTAGCATGGATTGCATGATCACTGGAATAGCAGAGGTATCCGGATCTTGTTTTAACTCTTCGAGCACCTGCCATCCATCCATTTCTGGCATCAGTACATCGAGGACAATAATCTCAGGATTATATTCTTTGGCCAATTCGATTCCCTTTCTTCCGGACTCAGCGGTGATGACCGAATAGTTTTTCTTATTCAGAATACGTTTTGCCAGCTCACGGGATGTTGCGTCGTCGTCAATTACCAGGATGCATGCGCTGCCTTTGGCTATTGTTTCTGTCTGGCCGATCGGTTCCTGGCCCTCTTGGCTTTCCGCTTGGGCCAGGGACTGATTGGGACAGGTAAAGGTAAAGCAAGTGCCGGCACCTGGTGTGCTTTTGACGGTTATGTCGCCCCGCATTAGTTGTGCAAATTTCTTGCAGATTGATAGTCCAAGTCCGGTGCCACCAAACTGTCGTGTGGTTGAAGAGTCAGCTTGGGTAAACTCATCAAAAATTTTGACCAGCTGTTCCTCCGTCATGCCGATCCCGTTATCACTCACCGACAGGTTAAGCGTATCCTCATTTTCAGTTTGCGTTCTTGCCAGGGTAACTTCAATCACTCCTTCATTGGTGAATTTGCAGGCGTTGCTTAGCAGATTGAGTAATATTTGGCGGAACTTGGTCACGTCTGTATTAAATTCCGCATTTTCCGCTTCGAAATTGAATTTGATCCGATTGTTTTGTTTCTCCGCAAGCGGATGCACGGTATGCAATACTTCCTCTACGCTGCTCTTCAGGTTAACCCGCTCGAAATAGAGAGTCATTTTTCCCGATTCAATTTTGGAGATATCCAGTACATCGTTAATGAGAGACAGTAGATGCTTGCCTGCTTCGAGGATTTTGGCTAAATCAGGCTGTAAATCCTGTACTTCGATATCGTCATCTTCTTCAATCTCTTCCATCAGCATTTCGCTATAGCCAATGATCGCGTTCATCGGTGTTCTAAGCTCATGGCTCATGTTGGCTAAAAAGCTACTT
>CBDUGR010000028.1:0-11630 GCA_965366515.1 uncultured Gammaproteobacteria bacterium
GAGGCGCAACGACGTTGAGTTTATTGGTATACCCTTCACGCAAATGTGTCTGCGTGAGTATGATGATGCGCGACAACGTTTGTTATTTAAAAATATGATTTATGTCGGGGCCTTGGCAGCGCTGTTAAATATCGACTTTGCTGTGTTAAAGGATTTGCTCGGCGATCAGTTTAGAGGCAAGGAAAAGCTGATTACGCCTAATGTGCATGCTATGGAGCTGGGTTATCAGTATGCAACGGAAAACTTTGACTGCCCTTTGAGTATTCGTGTAGAGCATGCCAGCGAGATTGGTGAACATATATCCTACACTAAGCATATTTTGATGGATGGTAATACTGCCGCAGGATTGGGCGCCATTTACGGTGGTGCAACGGTTGCGGGGTGGTATCCCATTACACCCTCAACTTCAGTGATTGAAGCCTTTGAAAGATATGCACGTCGGCTACGAATTGATCCGGGTACCGGTAAGAATAATTTTGCGATTGTGCAGGCCGAGGACGAGCTTGCTGCCATGGGTATTTGTATTGGTGCGGCCTGGAATGGTGCGCGATCCTTTACGGCAACGAGTGGCCCGGGTTTGTCGCTGATGTCAGAATTCCTGGGGCTGGCGTATTTTGCGGAGGTTCCTGTTGTGCTGGTCAATGTGCAGCGTGCCGGTCCTTCAACGGGAATGCCAACTCGCACCCAGCAACCGGATATTCTGGCGGCCGCTTATGCGTCGCACGGTGATACAAAGCACGTGCTGCTTTTCCCCTCTACACCGAAAGAGTGTTTTGATATGACCGCTCAGTCTTTTGATCTGGCTGACCGGTTGCAGACACCCATCATTCTGATGTCGGACCTTGATTTAGGTATGAATGATCATATGTCTCCGCCGTTAGAGTGGGATGATGAACGTGAGTTTGATCGTGGTAAGGTGTTAAGTGCTGAAGATCTGGATAACATGGATGAACGGTTTGGTCGTTATCTTGATACCGATGAAGATGGCATTCCCTATCGTACTTATCCGGGTACCCACCCGGAAAAGGGGGCTTTCTTTACGCGGGGTTCGTCGCGTGATGTATACGCCACCTATACGGAAGATGGCGAGGCTTATGTGCACAATATGGAGCGGTTGCTGCAAAAATTTGAAACCGCGAAGGAATATGTGCCTGCACCAAAGATCAAATTGGCGGGCAAGAAAACCTCTGTGGGAGCCTTGTTCTTTGGTACCACCGCGTCACCCTGTTATGAGGCAATTGAAATGCTTGCTGACGAAGGAAGTGCTATTGATACCATTCGCATCAGAGCGTTCCCTTTTAATGCTGAGGTAGAACAGTTTATTGCCGATCACGACACGGTATTTGTGATCGAACAAAATCGCGATGGCCAGCTACGTCGTTTGTTGATCAACGAGTGCGAATTGCCACCCAATAAGCTGATTTCAATTTTACATTATGATGGACTGCCCATTACCGCACGCAGTATCGCAATGAGTATGAGGGATTCACTTACGACCAACAAGGTGACCCCGATACGTCGTAAAACAGCCAAGAAGGTGAAGTCATGAGTTATTCGAAGCCAAAATTCAGACATCCGGATCTGCCCAAGAACGAATTGGGGCTGAGTAAAACGGATTATGAGGGAGCGATCTCGACACTATGCGCCGGTTGCGGACATGATTCTATCAGCGCGGCCATCCTGAATGCCTGCTTTGAAATGTCAATTGAGCCACATCGCGTTGCCAAGTTATCCGGTATCGGTTGTTCCTCAAAAAGTCCGGCCTATTTTTTGGGCAAGTCCCATGGTTTTAATTCGGTACACGGGCGCATGCCTTCGGTGGCAACTGGAGCCAATCTAGCGAATCGTGATCTGATCTATATTGGCATCTCCGGTGATGGCGATACTGCTTCGATAGGAGTAGGGCAGTTTATGCACGTCGTCAGGCGGAACCTGGATATGCTCTACATGGTGGAAAATAACGGTTGTTATGGCCTTACCAAAGGGCAGGACTCGGCAACGTCAGATCTGGGTTCTGCGACCAAAAAGGGTCGGCCGAATATGTATGAACCTATTGATCTGGTTGCTTTGGCGCTAAGATTAGGTGCAACTTTCGTCGCGCGTAGTTTTTCTGGAGATAAGAAGCAGTTAGAGCCACTGATTAAGGCAGCAATTACTCATAAGGGCTTTGCCTTAATTGATGTGATTTCGCCCTGCGTGACCTTTAATAACACAGCAACTTCGACCAAGGGCTATGAATATATTCGCAGCCATGCTGACAATATGGAAGTGGATTTTGTGCCGATGCGTGAAGAAATTTGCACCAGCTACAAAGCGGGTACCACGCAGCAGGTTTGCATGCATGATGGTTCGTCCGTTCACTTACACAAAACCGCAGCAGATTTTGATATTCATGATCGTCAGGCTGCCATGGAAGCTGTTTATGACCACAAGAAAGAAGGTCGAATTTTGACTGGCTTATTGTACATGGCACACGATTCAGAGGATCTGCATAAAGTGCTGGATACTGTACCCAAGCCGCTCAACGGGTTGCGTGAGGACGAGTTGTGCCCAGGTAGTCGGTTTTTGAACAGTATTAACGAAGGGTTGAGATAAAAATCTAGGGGCAACGTCTAATTGAAGTTGCCCCCATCCTTTAATACATGTGCTGTCCGCCGTTTATACTTAAGGTAGAGCCTGTAATAAATCCCGCATCTTCAGATATTAAGAACAACACACCCCGAGCAATTTCTTCCGCCTGTCCCAACCTGCCTACGGGGATCTTGGCAATTATTTTTTCCAGTACATTTTCGGGTACTGCTCGAACCATGTCAGTGTCAATATAGCCGGGTGCGATGGCGTTTACTGTAATTCCCTTGGCAGCGCCTTCTTGAGCGAGTGCCTTGGTAAAGCCATGAATACCCGATTTTGCTGCGGCATAATTGACTTGCCCATATTGCCCCGCCTGGCCGTTAATTGAACCAATATTGACGATACGACCATAATTCCGCTCTCTCATGCCGTCTATCACAGACCGGCACATATTGAAGCATGAAGAAAGATTTGTCTGTATAACGTCGTTCCATTTTTCAAAGTCCATTTTATGCAGGGTGCCATCCCTGGAGATCCCTGCGTTATTAACTAAACAGGCTATGGGTCCAAGGTCGCTGGAAATCTGGTCAACCGCTTTTTGGCAGGCAGTAAAATCAGCCACGTCGAACTTATAAACAGTGATATCAGTCTTTTCTTTAAAAGCATTCGCAGCCTTTTCATTCCCTGCGTAACAGGCTG
Organism: uncultured Gammaproteobacteria bacterium; assembly: GCA_965366515.1. Classification (GTDB taxonomy): domain Bacteria; phylum Pseudomonadota; class Gammaproteobacteria; order Pseudomonadales; family IMCC2047; genus JAJFKB01. Next base: position 3,271 of record CBDUGR010000028.1, read on the forward strand.
CAACCTTATATCCAGCTTGTTTCATGCTGATGGATATTGCTGCACCAATGCCTCTGGTACCGCCGGTTACTATAGCTACTCGATTCATTTTTGGCTCCGTTAAAGGGGGGTGATGTGGCCTAATCTAACCGGCCACAATGATTGTTCTTTCGTGCTAAGGCTTCATGTAGAGACCTTTGCACGAAAGCTATTTCGCTCCCATACTTCGTTAAAAACGTACTCAATCGGTCATTTATAACCTATAAACTCCCTCATTCCGTGCGCTTTTGCCTTGCCTGAAAGAAAAATATTCTTCCGTGCAAAGGTCTCATGTAATATAAAAATAAAATGAGATTAGAGAATTTTAGCGTAATGCGGCTAGTGGTAGTCTGGCGCTTAGACGGCATCGGGTTGATTCTCAGGAGCTGCTTGAATAAAGGCATCCAGTTGATTGCAGCGCTCATAAACCGATAAAATTTTTGGGTAGTTTGTCATATCAAATTTAAAGCGCAGGGCGTTATATACCTGAGGAATCAAATAAATATCGGCCATGCTTACCTGGTCGCCATGGCAATAGGGAGTGGCTTTGATTTGCGATTCAAGCACATCAAATCCAAGTTTAATCCAGTGTTGATACCAGGCCTGTTTCTGTTCGTCGTTGGCGCCCAGTTCGCCGACCAGATAATTCAGCACTCGCAAATTATCAATGGGGTGAATATCGCAGGCGACGATATTTGCCCAGGAGCGAACAACGCCCCTTTGATAGGAGTCATCAGGTAATAGTGCGGGTGAAGGGTGGCTTTCTTCCAGCCATTCCAGAATAGCTGTGGACTGGGTCATTATTTTTCGGTCATCCAGGCGCAGCGCAGGCACTAAGCCTTGAGGACTAATACGTTGGTATTCTTCTCCTTTATGCTCTCCCGTTAGCAGATTGATGGGCATTGCATCATATTGAATGCCTTTAAAATTCAGTGCGATGCGCACGCGATAGGCCGCTGACGAACGATAATAGGTAAAGAGTTCCATGCTGAATCCGTGCTATTTTGGTGGTTGATATTGAATGACTTTTTGGTCGATGACACCGAATATTGAACGGCCCTGGGCATCATTCATCTCAATGCGGATAGTGTCACCAAACTGCATAAAGGGCGTGCTTGGCTTGCCATCTGCTATGGTTTCGAGACAACGAATTTCTGCCAGACATGAGGAGCCCGTGGGGCTGCCCACGTTCGCGACCGTACCGGATCCCACCACCGTTCCTGCCATTAACGAACGTGATTTTGCGGCATGAGTAATTAGCTGAGCGAAATCGAAAATCATATCCTGTCCAGCATTAGGTGAGCCCACCTGTTTGCCGTTAAGTACACTGACTAGCGGTAAATGGACTTTGCTACCATCCCAACTCTCGCCCAGCTCATCCGGAGTGACGGCGACCGGTGTGAAGCTGGTCCAGGGCTTAGACTGATAAAATCCAAATTGCTTGCCGAGCTCCGCAGGTATCAGGTTTCTTAAAGAAACGTCATTGACCAGCGCTATCAATTTAATATGGTTGCGTGCCCGATCCGGTTTCGTGCCTGCGGGCACATCATCCGTAAAGACCACCACCTCTGATTCGAAGTCGATACCCCACTCCTCGGATTCCACGGGAATGTCATCATGGGGGCCCAAAAAAGCATCTGATGCACCCATATAGATTAACGGATCGCTCCAAAAAGACTCTGGAAGATCAGCGCCTCGTGCTTTGCGAACCAGCTCTACATGGGTGACATAAGCGCTTCCATCTGCCCAGTGAAAGGCGCGAGGCAGGGGGGCGTCGCACTGTTCAGGATTAAAATCGAAGCCTTTGATCTCTCCTGCGTTGAGCTGATCAGATATAACCTGCAGGCGGGGTTCGAGCTGTTCCCATTCGTCCAGTGCTCTTTGCAGCGTGTTAGCGATTTCAGGAACAGCAATCGCGCGCTGCAGATCACGTGATACGACAACTAACTGGCCGTCTCGGCCACTTTTTAAGGATGCTAATTTCACTGTTATAAATCCTTTCCAGGTGATTTCCAGGAGTTAATGTATTCCAGGTTTTCAGTATTCTCAGCAACTTCCGTTACCTGAAGTGAGTGGCGTGTATCGATCATTACCGCTACCTCGTCGGTTTCTTTATTCGGGTTGGTGAGTGCCTTTTTTAGCGCCTTCGGGTGAGGGCCATGTGCGAACCCGCAGGGGTGGAAGGTGACCATACCCTCTTCAATATTGTCACGGCTGAAAAAGTTGCCACGATGGTAGAAGAGTACTTCGTCATAATCGTCGTTGTTATGAAAGAAGGGCACTTTTAATGCCCCGGGGTCGGATTCAATCGGTCTGGGGCAAAAGGTACAAATGATAAAGCCGTTACCTACAAAAGTACTATGCGCGGAAGGAGGTAAATGGTACCTGTGACTCATCAAAGGCCTGATATCTCGCCAGTTTAGGCGTACTACAGTATTATCACCGTGCCAGCCGACCGCATCCAACGGATTAAAAGGAAAGGTGACTTTACTGATCTGATTCAGTCGCTTGATGTGTACCTGCCAGGTGTCGTTACCTTGCTGGGCTTTGAAGGCTTCATCTATTCTAGGATAGTCCAGTATCGCAGGATCATAGATCGCATTTGGGCCTAAAATACCGCGGTCCGGCATGGTATAGGCTCCGTCCCTGTTCTCCATCATGAGCACGGTGATGGGTTCATCTACCTCGACCCGCCAGGCTGTGCCGCGTGGGATCATTATATAATCGCCATCACGAAAACTCAGGTGACCATAATCGCAATACAGCTCGCCTTTGCCATAATGGATGAACAGCAAGTCATCGCCATCACTGTTTCGCACCAAATGTGACATATTGGTGTCACTTTTCCATAGCCTTACCGCAAGATTATTGTTTTCCAGCGTGATTGGTGCATTTAATGGAGATGCATGTACAGCCGTTATTTGATTGAAGTCGAATGCACGTGGTTGCAGAGGCCCTTCCCAGTCGATCCAGCCGGTGGGTGGATTTTGGTGGTGCATATGGGATGCCGGACCAAAGAAACCTTCTCGGCCCAGTTCGCGTTCATAGGTGCCCTCTGGAAAATCGCAATGGGCCTGGCGCGAAGTTGTACCTTCCTGAATTGGAAAATTTACCCACTTTCTGGCGCTCATGATGCCTATCCTGTTAATGATTTAAGTGTTGCATATAGTTACATATGAAACTAGTTTAATGTAAACTAGTCTCTTTTGCAACCGCTTTGTTTTGCGCTTAAACTCTGGCAAGCGTTTAGCAAAACGAAAATTAAAACTTCTATTTGGAAAGAACAGTGGGTAACGATTGTAGTCCGAAAGTTAAGTTAAAGAATTTTATCCCTTACCGGCTGAATAATCTGGCAGAACGTGTCAGCGTGGCGCTGTCACGAATTTATTCAGATCAATTTGGTATCAGTGTGGCGGAATGGCGTATTCTGGCGACACTCGCTGAATCCCCGGAGTTATTGGCCAAGGAAATAGGGTTGCAGACCCATATGGACAAGGTGAAGGTTTCGCGAGCGGTTAGCGCGCTGGACAAAAAGGGGTGCCTGGTAAGACAAAAGGATGACAGCGATAGCCGGGCTATACGGCTTGCGTTAAATGATCAGGGAATCAAGCTCTATAAAGACATTGCCAAAAAAGCTCTGGAGTGGGAAAAAGCTCTGTTAATGGAGCTGGACGGACAACAGCAGGAGGCGCTTTACAATTTGCTTAATCATTTGGATAGGCGTGTTACCAGCATTACAAAGATCTAATTAGTGACCGCTTTAATTATCAACCTTAACTGCCAACTTTAACTATCACTCTAACTACACAGGGTCGCTGCGATGAGCGTTAAGCTGGATCGAATTGATCGAAATATACTTGAATTGATGCAGAAAGATGCAGGTCTTACGCACCAGGAAATAGCTGACCGTATTGGAAGTTCACCAACCTCTGTGTGGCGACGTATTCAGAGTTTAGAAAGCAAGGGTGTTATTAGTGCTCGCGTTGCGCTGGTAGATCGTCATACGATTGGTCTGGATGTGTGTGTAATCTGTAATGTTAAGCTCAGTCATCACAGTGATGAAACGCGACTGGAGTTTGAAGGGTTTGTTGCCTCACTTTCAGAGATCACTGAGTGTTATGCGGTCTCGGGAAGCCATGACTATATTCTAAAAATAGTGGTAGAAGATGTGGCCGCTTTTGAAAGACTGCTGACGCGGCAGGTGCTGAATCATTCGCTGGTTGACTCGGCATCTTCCAGTTTTACATTGCGCGAAGTCAAGTACAGTACCCGACTTACGCCACCTTGATGTCGTCCATTAATTGAGTTTGATGTGCATTCTTGAGCGGCTGGTGTACCGGTCAAACATACAAAATCGGGAAATTTACCCATATTAGTATACTATTCGGACTTTTATTCCGAATATTTTTCGTTTCCATTCGTATAAGGAAAAATAACTCATTTATTCAGGCGTATTATTTTAGCCATAAAATAAATTTCAACAAGAGCCTATTAAAATGAATGATTTATTTGAAAATCCGGCAGGGACAGATGGTTTTGAATTTGTAGAGTATACGGCACCCGATCCAGATCTTCTGCGCGAGCTTTTCCATAAGATGGGATTTCCTGCGGTCGCCAGGCACCGTTCAAAAAATGTAACCTTGCACAAGCAGGGTGATATAAATTTTATTATCAATGCGGAAATCAACTCGTTCGCACAGGATTTTGCGCGAAAGCATGGTCCTTCGGCCTGTGCCATGGCATTCAGGGTTAAAGATGCTGCGAAGGCCTATGCTCGGGCCATTGAGCTTGGCGCTACTCCAGTGGAAAGCAATATTGGGCCAATGGAATTAAATATTCCCGCCATTGAGGGTATCGGTGGAAGCCGCCTGTATCTGGTTGACCGCTATGCCGAGAGTACTATCTATGATATTGATTTTGAGCCACTAGCATATGATCAAATAAGTTCACCTAGTGATGCCGGGCTGACCTATATAGATCATCTGACACATAATGTTAGGCGTGGCAATATGGATAAGTGGTCCGGGTTCTATGAGCATATATTCAATTTCCGAGAAATCCGTTATTTCGATATCGAAGGACAGCGCACGGGGCTGGTTAGTCGTGCCATGACGAGTCCATGCGGTAAAATCCGCATTCCAATTAACGAGTCGAGAGATGATAAATCGCAGATCGTTGAGTACCTGAACGAATACAACGGGGAGGGTATTCAGCATATAGCGCTAGGTACAGATGACCTTTATAAAACAGTGGATGTCCTCAAGGCCAGTGGTGTTGTGATGCAGGATACTCCCGAAACCTATTACGAGCTGATAGATAAACGGTTACCCGGGCATGGAGAAGATGTTGAGGCGATGCGTGCGCGAAGGATATTGATTGATGGAGCACCGACTGAAGGGCAGGGGTTATTACTGCAGATTTTCTCGACCAATGTTATTGGCCCGATCTTCTTCGAGTTTATTCAGCGTAAGGGTAACGAGGGCTTCGGTGAAGGTAATTTTCAGGCGTTATTTGAGTCTATCGAAATGGATCAAATTAAAAGAGGTGTGATTTAAGTGGCTGAACTTAAGTTCTTGCCGGTGCTAGAAAGAGCTTGTGTTTTTCGTGAAACTCAATAAGATAGCAAACCATGAATATAAGTAGAGTAAATCAACAGGCAGCATCGGCACTGGAATTTAGCGTTCAGTGGCGTAGCTTTTTTGGTTTTTATTTTGGAGACCACGTTTAAGCTCGCCTAATCCCTATACAAGTAAGGCGGTTTAAACAAGCTGCCTTACCTAGGAATAGAAACCCTCGGATGGCAGGTCGCAATCCGAGGGTTTTTTTATGAGTGAAATTTGTATGGACAGCAGGTCAGAAAAGGAAGTGCTTCAGCGGACGCAGTTTGATACGGCCCTGTTATTGAATGATTGCGAGGCACCAGAGCAAAATGTGCAGTCGCTGGCTTCACCTGCCGAGTTGTTGGATAGGTTGCCCGCCACGGCGGTTAGTGCAAAATGTGTGGAAACTGCAAGAAAGGATATCCAGGCGATTTTGGCAGGAAAGGACCAGCGACTAATTGTCATTGTTGGTCCCTGCTCGATTCATGACTATGAGTCGGCTCTGGATTATGCGCGCCGACTTAGAAAATTATCGTTACAGCTATCTGGTCAGCTGTGTTTAGTGATGCGCTGCTATTTTGAAAAACCACGTACGGCACTTGGCTGGAAGGGCTTGATTAACGATCCTGATCTGGATGGCAGTTGCGATATTGCAGCGGGCATCGCGTTAGTTAGACGGATATTACTCGACATTACGGCCTTGGGAGTGCCGGTCGCTACGGAAACCCTGGAACCCAATCTGGCTAATTATTATCAGGATTTGATTAGTTGGACGGCAATTGGTGCGCGTACCGCCGAGTCGCAGTTGCACCGCCAGTTTGCCAGTGGGTTGTCATCACCAGTTGGCATTAAAAATGCGACCAACGGCTGTATTGAAGCTGCAGTCAATGGACTGCTTACGGTACGCTCGGAGCATTGTTTTGCTGGGATTGATAGGCACGGGCGGATGAGTGCGATAACGACTGCTGGGAATCAGAGCAGTCATATTATCCTGCGTGGTGGTAAGTCAGGTTCTAACTACGATCCCGATTCGATCGAGCATTGCAAAAAGATGCTCGCGCAGGCCAATATAGAAGCCAGGATTGTCGTTGACTGCAGTCATGCTAACAGCGGTAAAAATGCGAGTAATCAATCAAAGGTTGTAGAGAATCTGTTAGTTCAATTTAGTCAGGGGGAAAAAGCGATAGCCGGATTAATGTTGGAGAGTCATATTAATCCAGGTAATCAAGCCTTGAGCATCACACCTGAATTAATGGATTATGGTGTTTCGATAACCGACGAATGCATCGGCTGGGAGACAACAGAGGCACTATTACGCACACTTGATACCGCGTTATCAGAAAGGTAACGCTAACGCCCTCTGCTTCTATGTCTCGATTGGTTTGGCTTAGAGCCGTGTTTTGATTGGGCTGGCGTTCTTTTTGCGGAAGGAAGGGGTTTGCCAAGCGCCGGAGTTGCTACCAATAACTGCTGGGGAGGGTGTTCACATTCTATTTTTTTACCCAGCAATTGCTCAATAGGTATCAGGTGGAAAGCATCTTCTTCGCAGGCAAAACTGACCGAGGTGCCGCTTTTCCCAGCGCGGCCGGTTCGCCCGATGCGGTGGACATAGTCTTCTGGTTCTTCTGGCAGTGTGTAGTTAACTACATGGCTGATACCGTCTATATGAATCCCGCGACCAGCGACATCCGTTGCTACCAGGACATCGAGCTTATCGGATTTAAAGTCGTCTAACGTTCTGACACGTCTGTTTTGGGCGATTTCGCCGGATAGTAGCCCGGCCTTAAAGCCGTGTCGCAGTAGTTTTTCATGCAAATTACGGCATTGGTCTCTGCGATTGGCGAAAACGATGACGTTGTCCGTATCAGATTGTTGAAGAAGGTTATACAGCAGTGTGTATTTTTCGTCGGTGGCACACATATAAATGTGCTGTTTAACCGTATCCGTGGCGATGCTGTCCGGTTCAATTTCCACTTTTTTAGCATCAACTGTCCACTGGTCAGCAAGAGTTAGCACATCGGTGGTGAATGTCGCTGAAAAGAGCAAAGTCTGGCGATGTATTTTCTGGGGAGTTAGACGAATAATGCGCCTGACTTGGGGAATAAAACCCATGTCGAGCATTCGGTCCCCTTCGTCGATCACCATGATTTCGATCTGATCGAGATAGACATCTTTGTTGCTGCTAAAGTCCAGCAGTCGCCCCGGGGTCGCAACCAGAATATCAACAATCTCATTATTCAAGCGTTTCTGTTGTTTTCCGTAATCCATGCCGCCCACTAATACATGTGTCTTAAGCCCGGTGTAACGGTTTAGGGATTCAGAGTCCTCGGCAATTTGCAGTGCCAGCTCACGGGTGGGCGCAATGATCAAGGCCCGAGGTTCATGGGCAAAGCGCTCTCCCTCAGGTTTATGGTTGAGCAGATCTTGAATGATGGTAATCAGAAAGGCAGCTGTTTTTCCGGTTCCAGTTTGTGCCTTTCCTATCAGGTCATGCCCTGTCAGTGTTTGTGGTAAAGATTGCGCTTGAATAGGAGAACAGTATTCAAAACCAAGATCAGCAATGCCATGCATTAATTCGATCTGCAGGTCCAGATCATGAAATCGTGTCTTGCCTTCCAGTTCTGGTACCTCGAACTGAGCCAGGCTCCAGGGTTGAGCAGGTGTTTTTAGGGGAGACTTTTTACGGCGATGACCCTGTCGTTTTGCTACCTGAGTCCCTGTACTCTTACCCCCGCTATTTGT
>CBDUGR010000029.1:0-11569 GCA_965366515.1 uncultured Gammaproteobacteria bacterium
TATCTTTCTCCACACCCAGATTACCTTCGGCCACTTCAGAGAATTTCTTCGCAATGCCTTTGTAGATATCCCAATCCGAACGTGCTTCCCAGGCCGGATCCGCCGCCTTCGACAGCGGGTGAATAAAGGGGTGCATGTCCGAAGTATTCAGGTCGTCTTTTTCGTACCAGGTCGCCGTCGGCAACACGATATCGGAATACAGACAGGTAGATGACATACGGAAATCCAAAGTCGTTACCAAATCCAGTTTTCCGGTGGCACCATCGGCAACCCATTCAGCTTCTTTAGGAATAATCCCGCCACTCTTGCCGTTATCTTCATTCATGACACCGTTGTTGGTACCCAGCAAATATTTGAGCATGTACTCATGCCCTTTACCGGATGAACCTAGCAAGTTAGAACGCCAGATAAACATGTTGCGCGGAAAGTTATTCGGGCTGTCGGGCTGCTCTGCTGAAAAGCGAATATCGCCACTTTTCAGTTGCTCAACCAAGTAATCTTTTGGATCCTTTCCCGCAGCCTCTGCGTCTTTGGTGATTTGAAGCGGATTACGATTTAGTTGCGGCGCGCTCGGCAGCCAACCCAATCGCTCTGACTTAATGTTATAGTCCAGCATCGCTTCGGGGTACTGTGATTTATCCACCATCGGCGACAGCACTTCATGAATGCTGACCTTCTCATGACGCCACTGCGAGCTGTGGTTATAGAAGAAAGAGGTAGAATTCATATGACGTGGTGGTCGATGCCAATCCAGTGCAAATGCCAGTGGCGTCCAGCCAGTTTGCGGACGGAGTTTTTCCTGACCCACATAGTGCGCCCAGCCACCGCCGGATTGACCCACGCAACCACACATGATCAACATGTTGATCAAGCCACGATAGTTCATATCCATGTGATACCAGTGGTTCATCGCTGCACCCACAATGATCATGGAGCGACCCTTGGTTTTGTTGGCATTATCAGCAAACTCACGCGCTACCTGAATAACCTTTTCACGCGAGACACCAGTAATGTTTTCCTGCCAAGCCGGTGTAAAAGGAATCAGATCGTCATAGCTGGAAGCGACATTGCCACCACCCAAACCACGATCAATACCATAGTTTGCGATGGTTAAATCAAATACTGTGGCAACCTTAACGCTGCTGCCATCTGCCAACTGTAAATCACGCGCAGGAACATTACGTGGCAGCACTTCATCGTGCTCGCAGTAGTTCCAGTACTCGTTGCTTTGATCTGCGGCAAAGTGCGGAAAGGAGACCGAAACAGTGTTTGCTTCGCCATCAACCAATGAAAGCTGGAGCTGGGTGTCTTTACCCTCTTTCCCTTCTCGGGCTTCAATATTCCACTTGCCCGCTTCTCCCCAGCGATAACCAATAGAACCGAGCGGAGACACCAGTTCGCCACTGGTTTCGTCATAGGCGATAGTTTTCCATTCCGGGTTGTTGTCCTGACCCAGGTTTTCCGCCAAATCAGATGCGCGAATAAAACGGGTTGGCTTCAACGTGCCATTTTCATGCTCTTCCAACAGCACCAGCATCGGCATATCCGAATAGCGACGCACGTAGTCAGTGAAATATTCACTGGGATTTTCCAGGTGGAATTCCTTCAGAATCACATGACCGAAGGCCATACCTAAAGCCGCATCAGTACCCTGCTTGGGGTTGAGCCATAAATCAGTAAGTTTCGCCACTTCCGAATAATCGGGCGTAACGGAAACTGTTTTTGCACCTTTATAACGCACTTCGGTAAAAAAGTGAGCATCCGGGGTACGCGTCTGAGGTACGTTCGAACCCCAGGCAATGATGTAATTCGAGTTGTACCAGTCCGCCGATTCCGGTACATCGGTCTGCTCACCCCACACCATTGGTGATGAGGGAGGCAAATCACAGTACCAGTCGTAGAAGCTCATGCACACGCCACCAATCAGCGACAGATAACGCGAACCTGCGGCATAGGAAACCATCGACATGGCCGGGATTGGTGAGAAACCAACGACCCGGTCTGGACCGAAGGTTTTGGTGGTATAAACATTCGCTGCAGCGATAATTTCGTTGACCTCATCCCAGGATGAGCGGACAAAACCGCCGAGACCACGTTTCGATTTGTAGGAGGTCGCTTTCGCTGAATCTTCAACTATAGAGCCCCATGCTTCCATTGGATTCGAATGTGACAGGCGCGCTTCTCTCCATAATTTCAGTAGCGGCTTACGAACCATCGGATAACGTAGACGGTTAGCACTATAAATATACCAGGAGTAGCTGGCACCACGAGGACAACCGCGTGGTTCATGGTTCGGCAAATCATTACGGGTACGCGGATAATCGGTCTGCTGGGTTTCCCAGGTAATCAGACCGTTTTTGACGTAAATTTTCCAGCTACAGGATCCGGTACAGTTAACACCGTGCGTAGAACGCACGATCTTATCGTGCTGCCAACGCTGTCGATAACTGTTTTCCCATTCCCGGCTTTCAATAGTGGTATCACCATGACCATCAGCGAACTCACCCTGCTTTTTCTTAAAAAACTGCAATCTATCAAGAAAGTGACTCATAACATAAATCTCTACTTATCGCTCATTTAACGAGGAGACGTTCTCCCCTCAAACCCACCTACAGGCAACCCGTCCGAGGCAACACATGTGCCACCAGACGGGCATATCTCTATATTCAACAACCCTAGGGATTATAGAATTCGTTATCGCTTTTCAAACTAAACTCTTCGTTACACTTCGGGCAACAGACGAAAACCTGCTTTCTATCCTTGCGCAAATAGAACCACCAGTTGATCAAAATACAAACCGCATAAAAGGCAGCGAAGCCATAGAGTGCATTTTCAGGGGTGGTTGCTTGAATCTGCTCACCAAATACTTTTGGAATGTAGAAGGCGCCGTAAGCGGCTACCGCCGAAGTCCAACCTAACGCAGGGCCAGCCTGCTCTTTATCAAATACCATAGCGATGGTGCGGAAGGTAGAACCGTTGCCGATTCCGGTCGCAGCAAACAGCACCAGGAACAATAGGAAGAACTCCACAAAATACTCTTCCGGTGTCGCTGAGGCATAGGCTGCTTTCATGTAATAAGCCACGCCCACCGCAGACACCACCATCACCGCAGAACAGATCTGGGTGACCATAGCGCCACCGACTTTATCCGCTATCCAGCCACCGACCGGGCGAATCAAGGCGCCAATAAAGGGTCCCATCCACGCGTACATCAAGGCACTCGGTCCATTTGCGTTAATCGCGTCATGCACCATAACGCCATCCGGACCCATCACATGGGTATATCCAAAAATAACCTTAATCGCGAGTGGGAACGCTGCGGAGAATCCAATAAAGGAACCAAACGTCATGGTGTAGATAACGCTCATAATCCAAGTATGGCGGTTATCAAAAATCTTAAATTGACGGTTAAGACTGGTTTTTATATCGCCTGGAATCAACTTCATTAGCGAAATGGTTAACGCCACCACCGCCACAAGTACTAGCTCTTTCGGTACGTTATACCCTGAGCCATTAGCACTCGCCGGGAGGATCAACCAAAGGCCTAGCGCCGCCGTAAACATGCCGATTGCCAGCATCCCGGCAATAATTCCAAAGCTGGTTACCGGGCCGCCGATATCCGGAGAGACATGCGGCACCTTCAGGTTATTCATGCCAAACCAGCCAGCAAAGGCCAGGGGAATCAAGATCAACAACCAAACAAAACCGGCATTTTGAATATAGGTTTCTGTGCCTGCTGAAATTTTACCAATCAAAGTTCCGCTGGAGTTTTGCAACACCATGGAATCGCCACCCAGTGCGCCAAACAAACCGAAAGTCATCACCAATGGCACCAGAATCTGCATACTGGTAACACCAAAGTTACCCAACCCGGCGTTCAAACCCAAGGCCAGGCCTTGCATCTTTTTGGGGAAGAAGAAGCTGATATTGGACATTGAGGAAGCAAAGTTGCCGCCGCCAAACCCCGACAGTAAAGCCAGCAACTGGAATATCCACAGCGGGGTATTTTTATCCTGTAACGCGATACCTGTTCCCAGTGCAGGAATCATCAGCAATGCTGTGGTAAAAAATATCGTATTACGGCCGCCACAGAGGCGGATAAAGAAACTGCTGGGAATACGCAGCGTGGCTCCGGTTAGTCCGGCAATTGCCATTAGTGTAAAGAGTTCGGACTTTTCAAATTCAAAGCCCAAGTTCAGCATCTGTACGGTAATAATCCCCCAGTACAACCAGATGGCAAAACCACAAAGCAGGCTGGGGATAGATATCCACAGGTTCCTGTTTGCGACTTTCTTTCCCGTCGATTCCCAAAATGCGGGATCTTCGACGTCCCATTTATTGATTTCAGACATTAGTCTCTCCAGCTTCGTATTTGTAAATCTTGTTTCAATAAAAATCTATTAACTAAATCTTTTAACTAAAACTCCCGCAAATTCATATCTGCGGAAGTTTTCCAATTACAACAGATCGCTTTCTCGTTTCAGCTGCAAGATGGCATAGTTCATCCAGATCAGACAGACAGCCACAAGCCCAAACATCAGCATGAAGCAGGAGCTACGAACATTGAATGCATCGGACAAAATGCCGAAGAAGATCGGTAGAGTGAATCCCCCCAAACCTCCAATCACACCAACCATACCTCCGACAGAACCCATATTTTCAGGATAATAGTCATGGATAATGCGGTAGACACTGGCCTTACCAAATCCTTGCGCAATACCCACTACAAATACCAAAGCAGTGAATACCCACACATTCAGTCCAACCTCAAAGGAAATATCCCCTTCGATACCATGGATAATCATGCTGGTTTGCGGATACGACAGGAAAAACAGGCAAGCCATGGATATCCAGAACACCCACCAATTGACCGCCCTCGCTCCCACTTTATCTGACGCCCAACCGCCGGCAGCACGAATTAATCCGGAAGGCAGCGTAAACAGCATGGTAATAAAAGATGCCGTTTTCAGATCCATGCCATATTCACCGACATAGTACTTAGGCAACCACAAGGCCAGGGCAACGAAGCCACCGAACACAAAATAGTAGTAAAGCCCAAAGCGCCAGACACGCAGTTCTTTTAACGGCGCTAACTGATCCTTTATTGATTTATGCTTGCCAGACCGCGCGCGTTCCTGTTGGTGAGGATCGTTATAAGTAAACAGCCAGAACAAAACCGCAATGACTATCATAGAAATCGAATAAACCTGGGGCACCATGCGCCAACCAGCAGCGATCACAATTGTAGGCGCGATCAGGTTAGTGATGGCAGCACCAGCGTTACCTGCACCGAAAATACCCATGGCCGTACCCTGGCGCTCCTTTTCGAACCACGCAGAGGTATAAGCAATACCTATCGCAAAAGAGCCACCAGCCAACCCCACAAACAGGCCGATAGTAACGTATTGCCAGTATTCAGTCGCAAAGGCCAGACCGTAAGTAGGTATTGCGACCAGTAACATTTGAATGAAAAATACGATGCGACCGCCAAAACGATCGGTTAACAGACCGAGAGGTAAACGGGTAATCGATCCGGTCAGAATTGGAGTAGCCACCAACACCCCAAACTCCGTATCAGTAAGACCCAACTCGTCTTTAATTTTTATACCGATAATTGAAAACATGGTCCACACTGCAAAGTTACAGGCGAAAGCCAATGTATTCATGGTCAGCACTGACCATTTTTTGGAAGATTCTGCTACCATTGAGTGCTCCTCAGAAAAACGTAAGGACTGGCTGAAAATGTTGCAGCGCCAAATATATAGATATGGGAAGTGGGGCCTATTGACATAGATCAAGCATGCGCACGCGATGCAACCAAGGCAACTAGATGAGCTACCACTAAAGTGGTAGCGTAAAATAAATTAATAATCCTTTTAATTCATAGACATAAATAATTTTTCAAGATAAAACAATAAATATTTTATACTACCAACTATTTGGTAGTAACAATTACGCAGCCAACACAATGATTAAAAACAGGGCAACAGAAAAATCACTTTCGCAACGCTTTGGTTTTGCAATTGCATGCATAACTCTGTTGGCGTTCACCAGTATTATCGCCGCCATTTTTGTAATACAACAGGCCGGCACCCACGCCGCGGCTGTTAATTCTGCCGGATCTTTGCGCATGCAATCTTATCGAATCGGCACCGCTTTGCTAACCATACAAAGTCGGTTGATCAGCGAGGGAGAAGCGTTTGATGTTCGACGAGGCGATAAACGGCTCGATAAACTGATCGGAAATTTTTCCGCACAGCTTGATAGCGAGCAGCTATACGACGTCAGACGCTCAGATAAGAATATTGAGCCCGGCAAATCCTACAAACTGGTTGAAACTGAATGGAAAAGGCGCATTGTGCCTATGCTCAATCAACTGCAGCAATTTCAACCCGGATCTGCAGAATATAATGCGCTCAGCAATCAATATCTGGAACAGGTGAATCAATTTGTTGAAAATATCGATAATTTCGTACTCGCACTGCAAATTGATTCAGAGCAACAAATCAGAATTCTCGGATTAATTACACTTTTCTGCGTGTTCTGTACAGTCGGTGTCGCCTATGGCGTTATGTATCTATTAAACTCTTCTGTAATTTTACCTCTGGCTGAGCTGGTAGAGCTAGCTAACCAGTTCAAACAAGGTAATTTCAAAGCGCGCTCTAACAATCCTAATCGCGATGAGCTTGGCTTGCTGGCGCAAACCTATAACCAAATGGCCGAATCTATTGCTAACCAATATGAGCGGCTGGAAAAGACCGTTGCTGAGAAAACGGCTGAATTAATCCAAAGCAACCTGACTCTTGAGTTCCTATACGATACCAGTAGAAAACTGGCTGGTGAAAACAATCCTGAAGTACTGCGATCTATCCTTTTAAAACTGCAGGAAGTTGCTGAACTCAAATACTTGCTACTATGCTATAAACCGGCTGCCGATAGTAATTACTATGAGCTGCTTGACTGCGGTACGACTGACAATATTCATCCCGAACAACTGGTCAACGCCCCCTCTCTACTTGCCTCCATGAAAGTATTGCCCAACGAGCGGGTTCCAGCGATCATTTCTGAGCTCAGGGAAGGACAAAATCAGTACGGCTATCTGTACACCGAACTGGATTCAAAGAAAAGCAAGAGCGAATGGAAAGAGCAGCTGATTCAAAATGTAGCTGACCAGCTGGCAGCGTCCTATAGCCTGCAGCATCAGGATGCGCAGGAACGACTGGTTATGCTATTTGAAGAACGAGCCGTCATCGCACGCGAGCTGCATGATTCTCTGGCGCAGTCTCTATCCTACCTGAAAATGCAGATCACCCGCCTCAAAACCCTGCTCAAAAGAAAAGCGGACGAAGAGGTCATCATGAGCGTGAGCAACGAACTTCAGGATGGGCTAAACGCTGCTTACCGTAATCTCAGAGAGTTGCTGAACACTTTCCGACTACAAATAACACATCCATCATTACAAGCCGCATTGGATACTACAGCGAAAGAATTTGCTGAATTTAGTGGCGTACCAATTTCACTGAATTACAATATGCTGGCAAAAAAACTAACTCCCAATGAAGATATCCATGTGCTACAGATTGTAAGGGAAGCGGTTTCCAATGCAGTAAAACATGCTGGCGCCTCGAAAATAGAGATCCATTGCGACGAAATCGGTGGTAACGCCGTCACCTTTAATATCACAGATGACGGAATCGGCATTGATTCGGCAGCATCAAAAAAATATCACTATGGCTTGTCCATTATGCAAGAGCGGGCAAGCACCCTAAATGGTGAACTCACCATTGAACCGGGCAAGCTGTCCGGTACGCAGGTTTCGCTAAAATTTACACCACAGATAATGATTGAAACGCCTGAGAATAAAACATGAACGATAAAGCTCAAATATTATTGGTAGATGACCACCCTTTGCTTCGCACAGGAGTCGCTCAGCTCATTGCGCTGGAGGAAGATCTGGAAACTATTGGTGAAGCATCCAACGGGGAAGAAGCCGTCGCCAAAGCAATTGAGCTCGATCCTGATCTGATTTTGCTTGACCTGAACATGAAGGGAATGAATGGCATCGATACGCTGTCGGCTCTGCGCGATGCAGAGATCACCTCTCGCATTGTCATGTTTACTGTATCCGACAATCAGGAAGACGTTGTCGCTGCACTACAGGCCGGTGCCGATGGCTATCTACTGAAAGACATGGAGCCGGATGATCTTATTAAAAAAATCCGACTCGCCGCGCATGGCCAACTGGTGCTAAGTGAGGAATTAACCGAACTGCTCGCTTTGGCCATCCAAAGCAAAAGCCGCAAAGACAATAGATCTGATGCGAAAACGATGACCAAGCGTGAGCGGCAGATACTAAAACTGATTTCTGCCGGCATGACCAACAAACATATCGCTCGCAAACTCGACATTACTGAGGGTACAGTCAAGGTTCACATCAAACACCTATTTAAAAAGCTGGGCCTAAAATCCCGCGTTGAGGCGGCAATTTGGGCCATGGAAAACAAACTCTAGCAGACCTTTACGCTCTCCCTGAAGACGATCTGCCTACCAAATATTGTCTCACCTTCCAATATTAGAAGGTGATCAGATAAACCAGGATCCCATAGCGCGCAATAACTGACCAGCTTTTCTCCTGGGTTATCCAGGATGGCGATAGCTCTAGCCCGAATAATTCACCAGTACGCCTAAAATAGCTCTGAAGCCGCTACGCATATTGATTTTGATCTAAAATCACCTCGGTGACGGTTTGTCACCGGTATGTGGCTGGTCAGTTTTTAACTTGTTCTGTGCTGAATTGACCGCATACAATACTGATCAATTCATCTATTTTGGCAAATTACCACCAATTAACCCTCTACTCACAATAACCATACCCCCACTTCGCCACATTATGTATCTCATTGAATAAAAAGAATAATATGGAAATAAACCTCTACTCCAAAAGTGGTATTTCTGAATTACACTGTATTTTTTACCCTGCCAAACATTGATCTGGATCAATCTAAATCACAGACTCGAGCACTATATTTGACTCAGAATTTTTACTGGCTCAAAGGAGATGTACCAGTTTTAATCAAAGACTACTTAGTTTCACAGGTAAAGTTTAGCAACTTACGGTTAACTCAATAAAACTTTAAGGAAAGCATAATGAAAAAGCTTAACTCTCACATTCTCAGCACCTCAATTGCCCTGCTGATTGCAGGTGGCAGCCAGGCTGCCCTTGCCGACGGGGAAGCCGGTTCTTTTACAGAAGCACTCACCAGCGGCAAAGTCAGTGCCGATTTTAGATTACGTTACGAGACAGTAGACCAGGATAACGCACTGGATGATGCTGATGCTTTAACGTTGCGCTCTCGACTAGGGTACACCACTGGGACTTTTAATGGTTTCTCAGCCATGGTTGAAGTTGAAGACTCACGTGTCGTTGCCGGAGTCGATGATTATACCGTCGGACCAACAGGCTTTAACGTAGGTGAATATTCAGTGATTGCTGACCCGGAAACCACGGAAGTTGATCAGGCCTATATTCAATATAAAAATGACGGTTTCACTGCAAAGCTGGGCCGTCAGGTAATTACCTATGACAACCACCGTTTTATTGGGCACGTGGGCTGGCGCCAAGACCGACAAACCTATGATGCTGTATCTTTGAGCTTCAAACCCTCTGAAAACGTAAACATCAGCTACAACTACATCGACGAGCGTGAGCGTATTTTTGCCGAAGACGCGGATATTGATTCCAATGATCATTTGCTCAATGCATCTTTGAAAACTGCTGTAGGTACTTTGACAGGCTACGCTTACCTGCTTGAAAACGAAGATAACGACCAGGAACACGAAACCTACGGAGTACGATTCAACGGTTCTACAATGGCTGGCGACATTAAGGTCCTGTACGGTGCTGAATTCGCAACTCAGGAATTTGAACAAAATGCAGCCGATGCGGACGCTGACTACTACAACCTGGAGGCAGGTGTCGTAGTAAACGGTATTACTGCCAAGCTGGGCTATGAAGTGCTGGGATCAGATAATGCCGGATATGGCTTCGCCACTCCGCTGGCAACATTGCATGCTCACAACGGTTGGGCTGACCAGTTCCTGGGTACTCCTGCACAAGGTCTGGTTGACCTGTCATTCACACTGGCTGGAAAGCTTGCTGGAGGTGACTTCAAAGTTGTTTACCATGATTTCGAGGCGGATGACGATACCCCAACAGTTGACGACATGGGTGATGAACTCGATCTGGTATACAGCAGAAAGTTCGCCAAGCACTATTCATTTGGCATCAAATACGCTACTTACTCTGCGGATGACATTAATGTTGACGCTGACAAGTTCTGGGTTTGGGTAGGAGCCAGCTTCTAGCCTCAACCCCTACGAATACCCTCGGTAGCGACTCAAGTTTACCGGGGTATGTTAGACCCTCTCCCCTAGAGGTGATTTTTAGCCCGCAGTAACTTCGGTTACCGCGGGCTTTTTTTCTACACTATCAAAAGCTAATCCAAGCAAATAAAAAACCATGTATTTTGTCAGGTTATTTTACAGATCAACTTTTCTACAAAATTTAAAAAGCGCATCTCACTGATAGTTAAGGTGTTATTTTTTTTGGCATAAATTATGCTAATTTTTTAGATCGGTGTTTTTGATTTTGGGGTTCCTAACGGAAGGGTCTTCCTATGCAATCTGAACATTTATTATTTGGAAAAAATTCTTTTTCCTGTCGCTATTTTTTTGACAAATCAACCGCTCTAATTAATAGTTTTCACATACTCTTTGCTTTACTCATACTCTTACCTAATACAGCCCCTGCCTGGGTTATCGACGATACGTCAACCGTTACCTTAAAGGACAACGAGCAATACGGGGCAGGCCAGCAAAGCGTCGGCTTTAAAGTTGTCGATATCTCCGACTCAATTCCACTGGGCGCTATTGGCTGCGTCGGTATCTGTGTAGGGCTAGAAGCAGAAGCCGGAGGCCATGCCAAGGTCAATGCAAACTTTAGTGTCGGTTTTAACAATACAGTGGATCTGCTGGCAAAAGCCAACACCCGCACCTTTATCTTTGGTGCCGATACTGCCCCTGAAGTCGGCAGCAGCTTTCATTTAATTAACCGCATCGAATCACAGGGTATCGACAAACTTAATATAAATGCCGGAAACTACTGGGCGTCGTCAAGCTTGGACATCAACATCGGAGCATTTGCACGTGCCAAGGCCTGTTTGGTTTTATGTATCAACGGTGACTTCTCAGTAGGTGCGAACCTTGGTTTACAACTGGCGGGCATCAGTAATAGCGGATTATCGTTATTGGGCAAAAATGTCGACAGCAGCTCTCCCTATTCTTACTCTGAACCGAGTGGGCTCTATGGTGCATCGGCGAATATCCCTAATTTTTCCAAAACTTTCACTCATTTAAACCCCGGACAAGCGGCCAACCTGCCAGCGCAATCACAACAGCTGGTAGGAGCGTGGATTGATATCGCCGAAGTTATCGCACGCGCCTTTGGACTACCACCGCTCGAGGGCTCAGCGCTGGGATTTGACTACGAATTGTTGAGCCTTAATCCTTT
>CBDUGR010000030.1:0-11376 GCA_965366515.1 uncultured Gammaproteobacteria bacterium
ATTGATACACTAAAGCACTATGAAATTTATTGATGAAGCAAATATCACCGTTGAGGCGGGCAAGGGAGGCAATGGTTGCCTGAGTTTTTTGCGTGAAAAATTTCGGGCAAAGGGAGGTCCCGACGGTGGCGACGGAGGTGATGGTGGTTCGATTACGCTTGAGGCAACGAATACAACTAACACCTTGGTGGATTATCGCTATCAACCGCGCTACAGAGCAGAGTCGGGAGAAGGTGGTCGTGGCCGCAACTGCACTGGCGCCAAGGGCGAAGATTTGTTGCTGACGGTGCCTGTTGGCACCACGGTTATAGATAGAGATACGCTAGAGGTGATCGCAGATTTGACCCAGCATGGCCAGCGTGTTGTGGTTGCCAAAGGAGGTTTTCATGGCCTTGGTAATACACGGTTTAAATCCAGCGTAAACAGAACACCCAGGCAGACAACTAACGGTACGCCGGGTGAAGAGCGACAGTTAAAGCTTGAGTTGAAAGTGCTGGCTGACGTGGGATTGTTGGGTTTGCCAAATGCAGGCAAGTCGACCTTCATTAGGGCGGTATCCGCTGCAAAGCCGAAGGTTGCAGATTATCCCTTTACTACATTGGTGCCCAATCTTGGAGTTGTGAGCATTGAAAAGCATCGTAGTTTTGTAATTGCTGATATCCCAGGGTTGATTGAAGGAGCTTCTGAAGGTGCAGGGCTAGGTTTTCAGTTTCTTCGCCATGTATCCAGAACCCGATTATTGTTGCATATCGTTGATATGGCTCCCTTTGATGAAAGTGAGCCGGCAGACGCTGTGCGCAGTATCGAAACAGAGTTGCGTAAATTTAGTCCCACTCTGGAGAAGCGAGAACGATGGCTGGTATTAAACAAGCTGGATTTGATACCCGAATCAGAAAGAGAGGCGAAGTGTTCTGATTTAATAGATCAGCTGGAGTGGACCGGTCCCGTCTATCAGGTTTCAGCGATTCAAAAGCAAGGTACGCAGCCGTTGTGTGGAGCGATCATGGATTATATTGAGCAGCGCAATAAGCAGACGCTTGAGGATCCGGATTTCGCAGCTGCTGAAGAGGAGATTAGGGGGGAAATGGAAGAGGAGGCCAGGCTTTGTATACGAAACTTCCATGAGCAACGGGCGCTGGCTCGCAATTCTAAAGTAGATGATGACGACGATGACGGAGATGATGGGGATGTTGAAGTTCACTATGTCCCATAAGGGATACTGGTAGCGGCGGCAATTGGAGATAACTAGGTGAATGAAGAACAGAGTGCCTGGGGTAAGGTGGCACAAGCTAAGCGCTGGGTAGTTAAAATCGGCAGTGCATTATTAACCGATGATGGTGCTGGTTTGGATCAGCGGGCAATTGCCGATTGGGTTGACCAGATGGCTGATTTGCGGCGCCAGGGAATTGAGCTTGTTCTGGTGTCTTCGGGATCTATTGCCGAGGGAATGTCTCGACTCGGTATGAGCAGGCGTCCACATGAACTGCACCACCTTCAGGCGGCTGCTGCGGTAGGACAAATGGGACTGATTCAGGCTTACGAATCAAATTTTAAGCGATTCCAGATGCATACCGCGCAGATATTGCTTACTCATGATGATCTTTCAAATCGACAGCGTTACCTTAATGCCAGAATCACCATAAAGGAGCTGCTGCGATTGGGCGTGGTTCCCGTTATCAATGAAAATGATACAGTGGTTACAGATGAGATTCGATTCGGCGATAACGACTCCTTGGGAGCATTGGTCGCGAATCTGGTGGAAGCGGATGTGCTGGTAATACTCACCGATCAGATGGGGCTGCATAGCGCAGACCCCAGAAAAAATCCGGAGGCACCTCTGATTTCCCAAGCGTTTGCCAGTGACGCCAAGCTTGATCAGATGGCTGGTGGTGGTATGGGGCGCTTGGGTCGCGGCGGCATGGCAACCAAGTTAAATGCGGCCCGACTGGCGTCTCGTTCTGGAGCGGTGACGGTGATCACCAGTGGTCGCCAGGAAGCAGTCCTCTCAAGGCTGCAGCAGGGAGAGTCGTTGGGTACGCTATTAGTGCCGGATCTTGAGCCTTTGGCTGCACGAAAGCAATGGCTGGCTGGTCATTTGCAGGCTCGAGGGCGGCTAGTGTTGGATCAGGGAGCTGTTAATGTGCTAAAAAACCAGGGGCGAAGCCTTTTGCCAGTGGGTGTTCGCGCCGTGCATGGCCAATTTGCGCGAGGTGATATGGTCATATGCGAGGCGCCTGATGGGGAGCCGGTGGCACGAGGCCTTATTAATTATGGTTCTTCAGATGCTGCGTTGATTATGGGTAAAGCCAGTAGTGAAATAGAGACAGCGCTTGGTTTCGTTATTGAGCCAGAGTTAATACACAGAGATAACCTGGTGCTACTCTGATTTGAGCGGTAATTAAGACATAAAAAAACCGGACTATATGATCCGGTTTTTTTTATGTCTTGCTGGCCGCGCTGATTTTAGGCTTTTAGTGCCTTAACCTTAGCGTTCAGACGACTTTTCCATCGTGCTGCTTTGTTCTTTTTAATGATGCCTTTGTTGACCATGGTATCTACTTTAGGCACTGCAGCGAGGTAGGCTGCCTGAGCAGTTTCGTAATTACCGCTAGCAGTTTCACTAATAACTCTTTTCACATAGGTACGCACCATGGAACGCAGGCTGGCATTGTGTTCATTACGCTTTACCGTCTGACGTGCGCGTTTTTTTGATCCAGGGTTGTTTGCCACTGTTCGGCTCCTTGGTTTCTCGAATATTGGGTTGAAATTTAGGACGCGGAACTATGCCTGTTAGAAGATCGATTGTCAATGTTTTTGCACGATTCCCTGATGGATCTTTCTCAAAGAGTGTATTCAGAGGTATATCCGGTTTTTAAAGATACTTTCATTCGTTGCAGATGCGGAGAAACGGGCGGCCGTATACGTACGATATGCCTGAAATCACAGGACGTATGTTGGAAATTGTCAGCTATGCAGATATGATGCGTTTACAAAAAAATTCTCGAAAAAAATAAATGCATCCCACAGAATCAACACCATCTTCAGGTGATCAGAAATCTTCGCATCTTAGGTCGACAGGTGTTGTTGGTGGGTTTACGCTGCTTTCTCGTGTGCTGGGGTTGGTTCGCGATATTGTGATCGCCGGATTTATCGGTGCCTCGTCCGGAGCAGATGCCTTTTTTGTAGCCTTCAAAATACCCAATTTCCTAAGAAGATTGTTTGCGGAGGGTGCTTTTGCTCAGGCTTTTGTTCCGGTTTTATCGGAATACAGGACTCGGCGCGATCATCGGGCCGTTCAGGATCTGGTGGATCATGTGGCTGGCACGTTGGGTTTAAGCTTGGCGCTCCTGTCGGGAATTGCCATTGTGGCCGCGCCGGTTATCACACTGATATTTGCTCCAGGATTTATTCAGTATGAGGAAAAGCTGGCGTTAACGACGGATCTTCTGCGGCTGACTTTTCCCTACTTGCTGTTGATCTCCATGACCGCTTTTGCCGGCTCCGTGCTGAACAGCTATGGGCGGTTTGCGGTGCCTGCGGTGACGCCGGTATTGCTCAATGTATCCCTTATCGGAGCCACCCTGTTTTTGACGCCTTACCTTGATCAACCGGTGATGGCGCTTGGCTGGGGAGTACTGATTGCGGGTGTAGCGCAACTAATGTTCCAGCTGCCTTTTTTAGCGCAGATAAAACTCCTGCCGGTGCTCAGGGTTGATCGCCAGCATGCGGGCGTAAAACAGATTGTCAAATTGATGATTCCTGCGTTGTTTGGTGTGTCAGTGAGCCAGATTAATCTCTTGCTGGATACTCTGCTAGCTTCATTCCTGCAAACCGGGAGCGTTTCCTGGCTCTATTACTCGGATCGACTGGTGGAGTTGCCTCTGGGCGTGTTTGGTATCGCGATTGCAACAGTCATTTTGCCCAGTCTGTCGCGACTTCACGCAAATCAGGCTCCGGAAAAATTCGCTGCAACGATAGACTGGGCATTACGTTTGGTAATGCTTATTGGTATGCCTGCAGCTATCGCGCTATTTATTCTGGCGGAACCGCTGATTACTACACTGTTTCAATATGGTGCGATGACCCAGCAGGATGTATTGATGGCTGCCATGAGTTTAAGAGCGTATGCGTTTGGACTGCTGGCGTTTATGCTTATTAAAGTGCTGGCACCGGGCTATTTCTCTCGCCAGGATACCAAAACACCGGTTCGGATAGCGGTCTGGGCAATGCTGACTAATATGGTGCTAAATCTGATTCTGGTGTGGCCCCTGCAGCATGCCGGATTGGCCCTGGCGACTTCGTTATCTTCATTTCTAAATGCAGTGCTTTTGTTTTTAGGGCTCTATCGATTAGGGTTTTATAAACCCCGCCCGGGATGGCCGGTTTTGCTGTTGCGCTTGCTTATCGGGAACACAATAATGGTACTGATATTGATCGGCTTAGGTAATGAATTAGAATTGTGGTTGGATTGGGGGTGGTGGCAACGATCCTGGCACTTGGCCCTGCTATGTTTTGCGGGAGTGACGGGTTATTTTCTTACCTTGCTGCTTACTGGGGCTAGAATTGCGCATTTTAGGTCCTAATTTGCCGATTCATTTGGTAACGCCGTATTCGCTCCAGGTTGTGTGATATATAATCCCGCTTTTGTTTACTAATCTGTTGTTATGGAACTAATACGCGGGCTAAATAACCTGATCGCCCGGCGCCGCAAATTTCCTGATCGTGAATATGTTGTCACGACGGGTAATTTTGACGGTGTACATTGCGGTCACCAAATGATATTGCGACAACTCAGAGAAAAGGCTGATGAGCTGGGACTACCCGCTCGGGTACTTATTTTTGAGCCGCAGCCGATGGAGTTTTTTGCTGGAACGGGTGCTCCGGCAAGATTGACGCCATTCCATAAAAAAGTAGCTTTGATTTTTGAAAACGGAATTGACTCTGTGGTCTGCCTGCATTTTAATGAAGCGCTGCGAAGTATGCCCGCCAATACATTTATTGAGCAGGTTCTGGTTAGCAATTTAGGTGTTCGTGCGCTGATTGTGGGTGACGACTTTCGCTTTGGTTATAAACAAAGTGGTGATTTTGAGTTGTTGCGCAAAGCCGGCGTGAAATATGGCTTTAGTGTTTCCAAAAACGATACCCTGATCTGGGATCATCACCGCGTCAGCAGCACGCGAATTCGTGTTGCGTTGGAAGATGGTGATTTTGCATTAGCTGAACAATTGCTGGGAAGGCCCTATAGTATGTCTGGGCGGGTGATGTATGGCCGCCAATTGGGACGAACGCTTGGCGTGCCGACTGCCAACCTGTCGTTAAAAGGTAAGAAAGCCCCTCTGCAGGGTGTTTTTGCGGTACAGGTTGCAGGTTTGGAGCGATGCGGCGGTGCAAAATTGATGCAGGGTGTCGCTAATGTGGGATTTCGCCCCACAGTTGATGGTGAACAACCTTTGCTGGAAACACATATATTTGATTTTTCGCAGGCAATTTATGGTGAGCGTATCCGCGTAATCTTCCGTCATAAAATAAGGGAGGAGAAAAAGTTCGATAATGTGAGCCTGTTGAAGGAGCAGATTATGCTGGACATAGACGCGGCTAAAAAACATTTTGGGTTACTCTGAAAATTGTCTGAGTAATGTCCATTAAACGAAATAGAAGTTAACTAATAGTTTTGAAGAGAAATGACCGATTATAAGCAAACCTTAAATCTGCCCAAGACAGCCTTCCCCATGAAGGCAAACCTCGCACAACGAGAGCCTGGAATTTTAAAACGTTGGCAGCAAGAGCAAATCTATCAAAAGATCCGGCAAGCTCGAGCTGGTTGTGAGCAGTACATACTGCACGATGGCCCTCCCTATGCCAATGGCGATATTCACATCGGTCATGCGGTTAACAAAGTTCTGAAAGATATCATTATAAAATCCAAGACGATGAGTGGATTTGATGCGCCTTACGTGCCGGGATGGGATTGCCATGGATTGCCGATCGAACATAAGGTGGAAACAAAAATCGGAAAAGCCGGTGTTAAGGTTGACCACAAGACTTTCCGTAAGAAATGTCGTGAATATGCTGCACGTCAGGTGGACGGGCAGAGGAAGGACTTTGTCAGACTAGGTGTTTTTGGCGATTGGGATACCCCTTATCTGACCATGAATTTTCAATTTGAAGCGGATATTATTCGTGCTTTGGGCAAGATCATAGAGAACGGGCATTTGCATCGTGGGTTCAAACCGGTCTATTGGAGTGTGGTTGGTGCTTCGGCGCTTGCTGAAGCCGAAGTTGAATATCAGGATAAAGTTTCCTATTCCATTGATGTTGGTTTTTCGGCCGTTGATCAAATAGCCTTCGAAAACGCGATGGGTGGTGTGTCAGGGGAGGGAGAGATTTCTGTCGTGATATGGACCACAACTCCTTGGACTTTACCATCCAATCAGGCAGTTTCACTGCATCCTGACCTCGAATACGTACTGGTGGAATGCGAGTTGGAGGGAGGAAAAAGGAGGCTGCTGCTGGCAAAAGAGCTGCACGAAGTGGCGATGGAGCGCTATGGGGCAGATTCTTTTCAAGTTGTGGGCACATGTGAAGGACGCGATTTGGAAGGCTTGTTGTTGGCCCATCCTTTCTATGACAAACAGGTGCCTATTATTATTGGCGACCATGTAACGGTAGAGGCTGGCACCGGCGCGGTACACACGGCTCCGGATCATGGTATGGAGGATTTTGTCGTTGGCCAGAAGTATGGCATTGCAACCCTTAACCTGGTGAATGATCAGGGTGTTTTTCGTGATAAAACACAGCTTTTTGCAGGCGATCATGTTTATAAGGTCGATGAGAAAATCGTAGCCGTGCTCAAAGAGCGGGGACGCCTGCTCGCACAAGGAAAAATCACACATAGCTTTCCACACTGTTGGAGAACCAAGACGCCCCTGATTTATCGTGCAACGCCGCAGTGGTTTGTCAGTATGACCAAAAATAATCTGATGGACGATGTGAAGCAGGCGGTAAAAGGCGTCAAGTGGGTTCCTGATTGGGGGCAAGCGAGGATGGAGGGGATGCTGGCGAGTAGTCCGGACTGGTGTATCTCAAGGCAGCGTACCTGGGGTGTTCCCATCGCACTTTTTGTAGATAGAGAGACGCAAGAGCTGCATCCGAAAACACCAGAGCTGATTGAGAAGGTTGCACAAAAAGTTGAAGTCGAGGGAATGGATGCCTGGTTTGAGCTGGATGCAGCTGAGTTGCTGGGCGATGAAGCGCAGCAATATACCAAGGTTGCCGACACATTGGATGTCTGGTTTGACTCGGGCGTCACTCACTATGCGGTTCTAAACCGGCATCCGGCATTGCGTTATCCTGCAGACCTGTATCTGGAAGGCTCAGATCAGCATCGCGGATGGTTTCAGTCTTCATTAAAGACCGCTATTGCGATTAATGGTAATGCACCCTATCGGTCGGTCTTGACGCATGGTTTTACAGTTGATGCGCAAGGGAAAAAGATGTCCAAGTCCTTGGGCAATGTGATCTCTCCGCAAAAAGTGGCTAATGATCTGGGTGCTGACATCCTGCGCTTATGGGTTGCGGCTACGGATTTTAGTGCCGAAATGAGTGTATCTGACGAGATTCTTAATCGTGCGGCAGACTCTTATCGACGCATTCGAAATACAGCGAGATTCTTTTTGTCTGGCTTGAACGACTTTAATCCTGCGGTCGATCTAATAGCGACAGATGAGATGTTGGCGCTGGATCGTTGGGCTCTGGATAGAGCGGCACAACTGCAAAGTGAAATTCAAGTGGCTTATGATAGCTTTCAGTTTCATCAGATTTATCAAAAGCTGCATAACTTTTGCGTGACGGATATGGGTGGGTTTTATCTGGATATCATTAAAGACCGCCTCTATACCGCCAAAACTGACGGTTTGGCTCGGCGCTCGGCGCAAACTGCACTTTATCATTTGTCTGAGGCTTTCGTGCGTTGGATAACGCCTATTCTAAGTTTTACCGCAGATGAAATCTGGGGTTATATGCCTGGGGAACGTGATGCATCGGTGTTTACTGCCCTGTGGTACGATGAGATCACAGAGCTTGCGCAGGGGCAGCCGATGGGGCGTGAATACTGGCAACAGGCCATGCGTGTGAAAACAGCGGTCAATAAGGAGCTGGAGGCGGCCAGGGTGGAGGGCAAGATAGGATCTGGTCTGGATGCCCAAGTATCTTTGTATTGCTCAGAGGAATTGCAGCAGGCATTGGCACAGTTGCAGGATGAATTGCGTTTTGTACTTATTACCTCTAGTGCGCAAGCGCTGCTTGATGACGGTCGTTCACCGGGTAATCAAACGGAAGTTTCTGGCTTGCGCGTTGCTGTTCACGCTTTGGATAAGTCCAAATGTGGCCGCTGTTGGCATAGAAGCGATGATGTTGGGATCAGCGAAGAGTATCAGGAGCTTTGCGGTCGTTGTGTCGAGAACGCCTTTGCCGAGGGTGAAGCCCGGCGTTACGCCTAGGCTATTATGATTTTTCAGGATAGCTGCAAATGAACCGTTCGCGCAACCAAACGGGCTCAAAACTGGTATGGCTAGGGCTGACTCTACTTCTCGTGCTTTTGGATCAGGCGACTAAATACCTGGCCGAGCAGTATTTAATCTATGCCCAGCCAAAGACGTTGTTGCCGGTTTTTGATTTAACGCTGGTTTATAACGAGGGGGCAGCCTTTAGTTTTTTAGCCGATGCAGGAGGCTGGCAACGCTGGTTTTTCGCACTGCTCGCCGCAGCAGTTAGCCTGGCTTTAGTTGTCTGGATTAAACGCTTGAAGCCCAATGAGACATTTCTGGCGATAGCGCTCGCAATGATTCTGGGTGGCGCTCTGGGTAATTTATATGATCGGGTAGTTTTAGGTTATGTAATTGATTTTATCTCGGTGCATTATGATCGGTATTATTTTCCCGCTTTTAACCTGGCTGACTCGGCAATTTGCGTAGGCGCTGCGCTATTGATTATAGAAACATTTGTTCATCAAAAAATTGAAGATTAAGGTATGAGCTATCAAATTGGTCCTGATATGCGCGTGACGTTGCATTTTGCCGTTAAGCTAGTGGATGGGAGTATTGTGGATTCAAATTTCGAAAAATCTCCAGCGACATTTGAGGTGGGAGACGGCCAGCTTCTGCCCGGATTTGAAAAAGCGTTGTTTGGATTAAGAGCTGGAGATTGTAAGGAAATATCAATTCAGCCAGAGCAAGGTTTTAGTATGCCGAATCCGAATAATATCCAGCATATGAAAAAAGCAGATTTTGCTGCTGAACTTGAATTGCAGCCGGGTTTGATGCTGTCTTTTGCCGATGCAAATAACTCGGAATTGCCCGGTGTGATCAGGCTGATTGAAGGTGACCGGGTTGAGGTAGATTTTAACCATCCGCTAGCGGGCAAAGACCTGCTGTTCGAAGTTCAGATTCTAGAGGTTATCCCCCAATAGTTTCTTCGTCGCAGTATAATTTCATCGTAGTATAATCAGGCAATAAAGTTGGTGAGAACGAAATGCAGCTAATATTGGCAAACCCGCGCGGCTTTTGCGCTGGCGTGGATCGGGCGATCGAAATCGTTAACCGCGCGTTGGAAATCTTCGGCGCACCTGTCTATGTCAGGCATGAAGTAGTCCATAACCGCTTCGTTGTGGATGATCTTAAGGAAAGGGGGGCTGTTTTTGTCGATGAGTTAGATGAAGTGCCTGATGAGGCGCTGGTAATTTTTAGCGCGCATGGCGTATCCCAGGCGGTGCAGGCTGAAGCGAAAAAACGGGGTTTGAAAGTATTTGATGCCACCTGCCCGCTGGTGACTAAAGTACACCTGGAGGTGGCTAAATACAGCCGTGACGGACAGGAATGTATTTTAATTGGGCATGCGGGGCATGCGGAAGTTGAAGGCACCATGGGGCAGTATGATGATCGTCAGGGAGGGTCCATTTACCTGATCGAGAAGATAGAAGATGTGGCATCTCTACGGGTGAGAAATCCAGAGAAATTAGCTTATGTCACCCAAACTACGTTGTCAGTGGATGATACATCAAAAATTATTGCGGCGCTGCGCGAGGCATTTCCCAAAATACAGGGCCCACGTAAAGATGATATCTGTTATGCCACCCAAAACCGGCAGGATGCTGTGAAGCAAATGGCCAGGGACTGCGATTTGATATTTGTTGTGGGCTCAGCTAACAGCTCTAACTCCAATCGTTTACGGGAGTTAGCTGAACGACAGGGAGCAGAAGCTTATTTAATCAATGGCGCGGATGATATTAACCCGTCATGGATTAAAGGGCGCGGAAGTGTTGGCGTTACCGCTGGTGCTTCGGCACCGGAGATACTGGTTGAGCGAGTAATCGAGAAACTAAGATCGCTGGGCGCAGAACTGCCTAATGAGTTGAGTGGGCAAGAGGAAAATATTGTGTTTACATTACCCAAAGAGTTGCGTATCAAATAACGAATTTCCAGTTATCCTAAAGCCTTCGGATGATATTTATAGATCCGAAGGATCCTGCCTGTTGATTTTTAAGAAAATTCCTGTTTTTTGACTTTGCCTTTGTTACTCCCCTGCGTAAAGCTGCGTTCTTTTTGCTTGCTTTAGAATAAGAAATATGGTTACATATGAAACTATATTGAGTTAAACATTACACTTATAGTTAGGAGCAGGATTAAGATGGCTAAGCAATTTGCATCACATGGTGATATGGAAGACAAGAAAAAATCTTTCATTAAACTTTCAGATAATGCCTACGCATATACCGCAGAAGGCGACCCCAATACTGGCGTAGTCATTGGCGATGACTCGGTAATGGTAGTGGATACGCAGGCAACACCCATTATGGCGCAGGATGTGATCGACAGAATCAGAGAAGTCACGGATAAGCCGATTAAGCACGTGGTGATGTCACACTATCACGCTGTGCGTGTGCTAGGGGCTTCTGCCTATCAGCCACAAAATATTATTGCCAGCAAAGATACCTATGACATGTTGGTTGAGCGAGGTCAGGAAGACTTCGATTCCGAGGTGGGCCGTTTCCCACGCCTGTTTAAGGGGTTGGATTCTGTACCTGGCTTAACCTGGCCAAACATTGTGTTCGAAAAAGAGCTGACCATGTGGCTGGGTTCGCTGGAAGTTAAAATTATGCAGATCGGTCGTGGCCACACCAAAGGTGACACCATCGTTTGGTTACCTAAGGATAAAGTACTGTTCTCTGGAGATCTGGTGGAGTATGGCGCGACACCATACACAGGCGATGCCTACCACAAAGACTGGCCGACTACTTTGGATAACATGCTGGCGATGGGGCCGGAAAAGCTGGTGCCTGGACGAGGTGAGGCTTTAATGACAGCGCAAGGCTGTAAGGAA
>CBDUGR010000031.1:0-11302 GCA_965366515.1 uncultured Gammaproteobacteria bacterium
CTGCGGTGCTGGTAATGCTGCTGTCGGCCTTTGTTTCAAATCATCGTTTTATCAATATGCTGTCACTGCTTGGTATTGTGACCACCTTTTTGACTTTGTTGCTTGTAGTAAATGTGGCACCGGTGCAGGTAACCCCTCTGCTGCTGATAGACAGGTTTGCACTGTTTTACGGTGGCTTGATTTTGCTCTCAGGAGCCGTGGTCGTCATGCTGTCGCGGGATTATTTTCTCGACTCGGAAAACACCCGGGTTCGAGCTGCGGAGTACTATATCCTGCTTCTGGTGGCGATACTGGGGGCCATGGTGTTGGTTTCAGCAAGCCATTTTGGTGCATTTTTTATCGGCCTGGAGTTGCTGGGTGTTTCCCTTTATGTGCTGGTAGCCTATCTGGCACCGTCCATTGGTGGTCGCATAATCTCTTTAGAGGCAGGCGTTAAATATCTGATTCTCTCTGGTGTGGCATCAGCACTATTGTTGTTTGGTATCGCGTTGATCTATGCTGAATTTGGTACGCTTACCTTTACCGAGTTGGGTGAGCGTTGGCGCAGCGTGGAAGCTTTGAACGGACTTTTTGCGGCGGCAGGAATTGGCCTGATGCTGTCGGGAGTCGCCTTCAAGTTGTCCCTGGTGCCGTTTCATATGTGGACACCTGACGTGTATGAAGGTGCACCGGCACCAGCGACAGCCTTTATAGCGACGGTTTCAAAGGGTGCCATATTTGCCTTTTTATTACGTTTTTTCACAACCACAGGCGCGTTTGAAAATCAGATGATTGGTTTGGCGCTGGCTCTGGTTGCAATAGCATCCATGTTAGGTGGAAATCTGCTCGCCCTGTTACAGACAAATGTAAAGCGACTGCTTGCCTACTCGTCAATTGCTCATATTGGTTACCTGATGGTGGCTTTTCTTGCGGGCGCTACCGGGTATGTCGGGTTGCCAGTGGTTGGAGAGGCCATAGGTTTTTATCTGGTGGCTTATTTTATCACTACATTGGGAGCTTTCGGTGTGGTCAGTGCCCTGTCCAATATGCATGGGGTGAGAGACCTGGATCAACTGGACGATTACGCGGGGCTGTTTTGGCGATCGCCCTGGTTGGCAACAGTGTTAACAGCGATGTTGTTATCACTTGCAGGCATCCCGTTGACGGCAGGCTTTATCGGTAAGTTTTATATCTTTACCACCGGGGCTGAGGGCCTCCTCTGGTGGTTGCTGGCAGCCCTGATATTAGGTAGTGCCATTGGAGTCTATTATTATTTGCGCTGGATTGTGGTTATTTTCAAACAGCCGCAAGAGCAAGGGAATCAAATGCCCGTGGCTTTGCCGCTTTCAGTGAATATGAGTATCGTTTTGACGCTGCTGGCGCTAGCCCTTATTGGGTTGGGGGTGTACCCGCCTCCCTTGATTGATCTGCTGCAATCTATCTAGGTGAGACCTTTGCATAATACTATGCTAGGCAATATTGTGTTAAAAACCGGCTCAAAATGCTCATTTATAAGTATAAAATCCGCTTTTTCGCCGATTTTCGCCTTGTCTTGCCGTTGCTCGCTACGTTCTGCAAAGGTCTCTAGGTTTAATTAAAAGTGGGAAATGAGTTTTATATGATAAGGATATTGTCTTTTCAGCAAATTTTACAGATCGTAGGTTTTCTGTTTTATATTACGACGGCAAACGCAAGCACTCTGTCGATACCCGCAGAGCTTGAACCCTGGCAGGATTGGGTATTACAGAAACACAAGGATATCGACTGCCCCTATCTGTATCGTAAAACTGATACAAAACGCTGTGCCTGGCCTAGCAGATTACAGCTTCAGGAGTTGGGTAAAGGCGTTGACTTTCAGCAATACTGGGAAGTTTATGGGCAGAGTTGGCTTACTTTGCCCGGAGATCAGCGACTGTGGCCTTCGGAGGTTAAACTCAATAATCAACCCGTTGAGGTCATGGAGCGCGACGGGCGCCCGGTGATTCGAGTTGAAAAGGGCCGGCACAGGGTATCCGGACGCATTCAGTGGCTGCGCAAACCCCAGTATCTTAGTATTCCTGTTGATGCCGGGTTAATCAGTCTTAGCGTTGACGGCAAGCCTGCTGAAAACCTGAATATACAGACGGGGCGTTTATGGTTCAATCAAAGCACAGTAAAACCCCAAACAGACAAAGAACGAGACGCAGTTAAAATTAAGGTGTTTCGTAAACTTATCGATGGTATTCCGATCCAGCTGGAAACCCGGATAAGGTTCGCAGTTTCTGGAAGTGATCGTGAACTGTTAGTAGGGCAGTTACTGCCCGATCAGAGTAAACCGCTACGATTAAATTCGCCACTGCCAGCTCGTATTGAAGAGGATGGACAGCTGCGCATTCAGGTGCGCGCCGGGGAGTGGGAAGTCAATTTGGTTTCTCGCTATCTTGAGCCGATTACCGGTTTTTCCATGCGTGCCATGGATGAACAGTGGCCGCAGCAGGAAGTTTGGGTGTTCCAACCCAATCGCCAACTAAGATCCGTAACCTTTGAAGGTGCTGTGCCGGTGGATCCTTCACAAATGGATTTGCCGTCTGGCTGGGAAGGGTTGTCGACCTACTTAATGACACCTGATACTGAGCTGATGCTTAACGAAAAATATCGAGGCAACGCGGCGCCTGCCGAAAATGAGCTAGTGGTCAGGCGCCAACTTTGGCTGGATTTCGATGGGCAGGGTTATACTGCTAAAGATCGGATCAAGGGTAAAATGAACCGTGGCTGGCGACTTAATATGCAGCCAGGTTATGCGTTGGGAAGGGCCGCCGTTAACGAACAACCACGCCTCATTACACAGCTCGATGAAAATGATCCGCCTGGCCTCGAGATTCGGGAGGGCTATCTCAATCTGGATGCAGTCAGTCGATATCAATTGGACGGCCCAGTGATGGGTGCGATTGGCTGGTCACACGATGTTACCAAACTTAGTGCACAGCTGAATTTGCCGCCAGGTTGGATGCTGCTGCATGCTTCTGGTGTCGATCAGGTAAAAAATTCCTGGTTGGAACAATGGGACCTCTGGGATGTTTTTCTCTGTCTGATAATCGCTGTCGCTGTAGGTCAGCTATTGGGTGTGTCTTGGGGTTTGCTGGCGGCTGTGACTTTGATTTTGACCTATCAGGAACATAATGCACCGCTTTTTATCTGGCTGAATATAGTGGCCGTATTACCATTGATACAGGTGTTGCCCGTTGGCAGGTTCAAACGGCTACTCTGTAACTACCAATACTTCAGCTTACTTTTGCTCGCTCTCATTGTGCTGACATTTTCCGTGGAGCAAATTCGAGAAGGGATTTACCCACAGCTAGAACGCAATATGGTAATAAATTCGGCGCGTTACTCTTCGTCATTAGGTGGCTCAGTTGAGGCGGATATGGCGCAGGCCGAAGTTGCCGAGTCGGCGATTCAGAAAAGAAAGTTAAGCCCGAAAAGTGAAAGCTACGCACTTTCTCCCGCTCCGAGCAAACCGAATGTGTTTCAGCAGTATGACAGCAATGCTCGAATTCAAACTGGCCCCGGTGAACCTACCTGGCAATGGCAGAAAGTCAATTTAACCTGGAGTGGACCTGTCACCCAAAACCAGAATATAAAATTCTATTACCTGTCGCCATTGCTGACACGTATGCTGAAGTTTGCACAGGTAGGGTTGATCATTTTGCTGGCGGCAGGGTTGATTAGCGGCACCTTGAAGCAAATCGGTAAGCCACGTACGGGAGGCCCAGCCAGTTCAGCAATCGGGTTGCTTCCCCTGCTGATATGGGTCAATCTGCTGCCTCAGTTCGTGCCGCAGGCGATGGCGGAATTTCCCCCTGAAACGCTGTTGAAGGAGCTTGAAAGCAGATTGCTGGTGGCGCCGGATTGTGCCCCTGACTGTGTGAATATTAATAAGGCAAGAATTCAGCTTCAGGATAGCCGTTTGATATTGCGACTGCAGATCGACAGCCTGGCACATATGGCAGTGCCCCTGCCGACGCAGCGCCAGCAGTGGTTGCCACGTATTGTGATGCTTGACGGCAAGCAGGTGCCAGCACTCTTTCAGGATAGCAAAGGTACTCTGTTCGCAGCGCTTGATGAGGGTAGGCACGAGTTAGTGCTGGAGGGCCCTGTGTCAGCCGATAAGCTGGTTTTACCCTTTCAAGCAAGGCCGCATCAGGTAGAACTGGATATACCCGGCTGGCGAATAAGTGGTTTGGTTGATGGCCGAATTCAGGCAGGTAGTCTGCAATTTGATCGTATCCTGAAAAAAACCAATGCCACTCAAAACCAGGATCAATTATTACCTCGTCCGGTCGATCCATTTGTCAAAATTGAACGAACACTCTATCTGGGGGCGGATTGGCAGCTCCATACCCGAATTGAACGAATGGCGCCATCGCGAGGCAGCATTAACTTGCAGATTCCATTATGGCCGGGTGAGTCAATTGTCAGCGGTGGCGCAAAAATAACGGACGGAAAGGTAAACATCGCTATGCGGCCAAATCAGCGTGAGGCCAGATGGCAATCCAGTTTGCAGCAGGTTTCCGAAGTCAGTGTAGCGGCTGCAGACAATGTATCTTGGGTGGAGCACTGGCGTATAGCCGCCTCCCCGATATGGCATGTGAAGACCTCCGGTATTAATAGTACTAAGCAATCGATAGCCCAAGAAGATTTGATACCAGAATGGCAGCCCTGGCCTGGCGAAGTTCTCCGTATGGAGATTGACCGACCCACCGCTGTAGAGGGTGCTGTTCAGACCGTGGAAAGTGCCAAGTTAGATTACAACCCGGGTAAACGCGCCAGCATCAATACTCTGGAATTACAAGTTCGCGCCAGCCTGGGTGGTGAGTATGAGTTGCAACTACCAGCCGAGGGGCAAATTCAAGAACTGGTCGTGGACGGTCAGGAGTTGGTGGTCACTCAGGATACGGATATGCTTCGAGTGCCAGTGAGGCCTGGGCTGCAGGTGATCAGGGTGAAATGGAAGGCTGAAGAGAATATTTCCGTCAATAGCACGACCCCTGAAATTCGCCTCTCAACACCGGCAACCAATGTGCAACTGTCGATGAATTTACCGCGTAATCGCTGGCCCCTGTTTGTTGGCGGACCCAATATTGGTCCGGCAATGCTTTATTGGGGAGTATTGATTGTGATTGTGCTGCTAGCTGTGGCTCTTGGCATCTGTACAAAAAAAGCGAAGCTCGATATTCCTGTTAAGACTTACCAGTGGCTATTATTGGGATTAGGAATGAGTACGGTAACCGCCGTGGGAGGCATTTTGGTGGTGCTCTGGTTCTTTGCCATGGAGCGCAGAGCCAGGTTAGATGCTGAAATTTCCGACTCAAATTTCGATCTGATACAGTTAGGTCTGATCGTGCTTTCGTTGGCTGCTTTGTTGAGTCTGGTCGCTACCATTCCTTTGAGTCTATTATCGACACCTAATATGCAGATTACGGGCAATGGGTCGCATAATTTTTTCTATCAATGGTATCAGGATCGTACGCTCAGTGAGCTACCGTCCGGCTGGGTGATATCATTGCCGATTTGGGTTTACCGCTTGGTCATGCTCTCCTGGTCGCTATGGGTTGTATTTGCGTTGCTGAGGTGGCTGAAATGGGGTTGGCAGTGTTTTAGTAAAAATGGGCTATGGAGACGCAAGCCGAAAGTGAGTAAGACAGGTCAAGCGTAGTGGTAGTTGATTATCCTTGAGTCCGCTAGCCAGGTCCGAGGTAATGCAGCTGCAGACCATAACTGATCACTGCAATCACCGCAGTTACACTCAGAATAATACCGAGCAACTTGAACGGGTGAAACTCTGCTTCTTTACTGCCAGTTTGTTGTGAATCAGGCATAACAGTGGAAATCTTTTAGGAATAAAGTAATGGCTATTCTAGCCCGACTGGATCTCGTTAGCTATAGAATATCTCAGAGACTGGTCCCTTTCAGGGCGCTTCCCTTTGCAGATGAGTGTCTGGATTGCGGACAGGGTCAAGATAAATCTGTCCCTATATCTGGTAGCAAAAAGAGGTTTCCAGGTAAGCCTCCATCCGGGTTTGGAAAAAGTGTGACACCGGCGTATAGTTTAGGTTGCCTACTAATTTCAGTAAGATTCATCCGAGTAAATAATGATGAAAAAGTTGTCGTTTAGCTCCAGGTTCTTGCTTTGTCTATCCGCAGGATTTCTCTCATTGGCTTGCATCAATCCGGTGCTGGCTTACTCTAAAGACGAGTGGAAAAGTGCCGCGCAAATATATGCCAGTACCTGCCATTACTGCCATGATACTGGGGTTGGTCCGGTATTGATGGGACGGCAGTTGCCCACGTCCTATATTGAACTCCGCGTACGTAATGGATTTAACGCGATGCCATCCTTTAAGCCCAGCGAGATTGGGGTGTCGGATCTTGGTTTACTCGCAAAATGGATATCCGAGAGCGTAACACTTTCAAATCAGATCAAAAAATGAGTATCGGCATATCACGAAGGAGTTTTCTGTCAGGTTCTGCTGCCTCAGCGATGCTGTTATCAAACCCCTTATTCGCATTACAGTTTGCCAGCGTGAATGATGCTGACGGTCTTGCGTTGCTCGTCGCAGAGAATAGCCTGGATCAGGCGATTCAAAAGTCTCTGTTAGCGCATAAGGATATTAGGCTGTCAGTGGCAAATCAAACGGGATCAATTGCTGATATTAGCGCGTTAAGAAACTGGCTGAAAACTAATGCCGGGAAAAAAATTCTGGGTGCTGTTGGCAACGATCTTTATCCAACACTGGAGTCGCTTGTCAGAGAGCTGAGAGGTTCTGTACTTTTTCATGGCCGACATGTGCTTGGAGAGGAGGGGGAATCCAGACACCAATTTTATACGGTGCCTGCAAGCCAAGGTGCGGCTCGCCAATTTGCAGGCAGCTTGGGTTTATATATGGACCGGTGCCAGGTGAGCGAACTTTGTTTTGCTGCGGATGAGGCTGTTAGTGGGAATGCCTGGTCTATTGCCGAGGCATCGGATTGGTCTGCAGCGACGACCAATATATTGATAAGTATTGCTAATGGAGACTGGCAACCCGGACCGGTTGCGCAGTATAAGCATACGCATGAAAAGGCTGATTTTAGGGCAATTGATAGTGTGGAAACCTTTGTGTTTCAGCTATAGATAAAAGTTGGCTTTGATTTAACGTCTTGGGGAATACAGCAATGAGTGATGATAGATTCGTAGCACTTCCAGAGGGTGTCAGTAAAGATCAGTTTGCCGCTGCCATATCCGAGTTCAAATCTGTGATTGGTAGCGATAATGTGGTGGTTTCGCCAGAACTTATCGCACCCTACGCAAAAATCATGATTCCGGTAGATGAAAACAAACATATGCCTGCTGGTGCACTGATGCCCAAGACCGTAGAAGAAGTACAGCAAATTATGGGGATCTGCAACAAATACAAAGTGCCCGTCTGGCCGATATCCACCGGAAGAAATTTTGGTTATGGTTCCGCTGCACCGGCGCGCAGAGGTACTCTGGTGTTGGATTTGCGGCGCCTGAATAAGATCCTTGAGGTTGATGCGGATCTGGGGTTTGCTCTGGTAGAAGCGGGTACCACCTACCAGCAACTGGCGGACTACCTGGAAGAGCACAATATTCCACTTTGGCTG
Source organism: uncultured Gammaproteobacteria bacterium (assembly GCA_965366515.1). Classification (GTDB taxonomy): domain Bacteria; phylum Pseudomonadota; class Gammaproteobacteria; order Pseudomonadales; family IMCC2047; genus JAJFKB01. Next base: position 7,624 of record CBDUGR010000031.1, read on the forward strand.
GATACGCCCATGCCGGCACCGGTGGCCAGTCCGACCGGTAACACACTGGATCGGGGCGTAGGCTACACACCTTATGGCGAGCACTTCATGTTTCAGTGTGGTATGGAAGTAGTGTTAGCTAATGGCAAGGTATTGCGCACCGGTATGGGTGCTCTTGAAAACTCCAACACTTGGCAGGTTTTTAAGTGGGGTTATGGCCCTTATCTGGATGGTATTTTCACACAGTCAAACTATGGTGTGGTGACTAAAATGGGATTCTGGTTGATGCCCAAACCGCCCGTGTACAAGCCTTTTCTGGTCAAATACCCGAATGAGGAAGATATTGTTACCGCGATAGATACTATTCGACCATTACGTATGAATCAGATTATTGCCAACGCTGGTACCGTGTCCAATGCGCTCTGGGAAATTGCGGTGACGCACAAGCGCGCAGAGCTATGGGATGGGGCGGGTCAAATACCGGATGAAATTGTTAAAAAGGTAGCAAAAGAAAAAGGCTACGGTGCCTGGAATGTTTATGCTGCACTGTATGGAACACAGGAACAAGTGGATGTTAACTGGAAAATGGTAAAGGGTGCCTTTGAAGCTTCAGGCGGAGAGGTGTTGGTGGAAGAGGATATGGAACCCGGTGATCCGCTGTGGCAGTATCGCAAGGATATGATGTCAGGGACTCTGAGTATGCTGGAGTTTGGATTATACAATTGGAGAGGTGGCGGCGGTTCCACCTGGTTTGCACCGGTTTCCCAGGCAAAGGGCAGCGAAACACTAAAGCAGATGAAGATGGCCAAGCAGATAACCCGTGATTATGGGATTGATTATGTGGCGCTGTTTATCATTGGTTGGCGCGAGATGCATCATATTGTGGATATGCTTTATGATCGCACTAATCCCAAGGAGATGCAGGACGCCCATAGTTGCTATGGTAAGTTACTAAAGGATTTCGCCCAAGCGGGTTATGGCGTGTACCGTGCCAATACTGCTTTTATGGATGAAGTGGAGGCGCTTTATGGAGAAGTGAAGCATGAAGTCAATCAAACGCTAAAGGCAGCTCTGGATCCGAACGGTATTATTGCACCTGGAAAATCCGGGATAGATATTATGAGACCATAACGGACGTTATTCGGCGCGCAGCGCTTCAATTGGGTTTTGTCGCGCCGCCATGCGTGCTGGTGCGATACCCGCCAGCAACCCGACTCCGCAGGAAAGCAGCAGCGAGAGTAGCAGGTAGGTGGGGTAAAAAGTCAGGGGTAGATTGGGCGCTGCGAGTTGTAGCACAATAAAGACCAGAAACACGATTAATAGCCCCATGACTCCGCCGAGCAGCGCGAGGAAAATTGCTTCACCCAGGAACAGTATTAGAATTTCGCGTTGTGTTGTGCCAAGCGCACAGAGTAAACCGATTTCTGGTGTGCGTTCGCGCATACTGGTGGTCATAATCGTGAGTACTCCCACGCCACCTACTACCAAAGAAATTCCGCCCAGCGCGGCAATCGCAAATTTAATGACCGTCAAAATCTTGTCCAGTGTCTCCAGCATATCTTCTTGAGTAAACAGGGTAAAATCTTCACGACCATGCAGTTGCTTTAGTAGATGGGTGATTTTTTGTGCCATTTGTTTTGAGGTTATGGCGGGGCTGAAAACTACATCGATCTCCATTAACCCTTCTTTGTTAAAAAGTTCAAGCGCCCGGCTGGTGGGGATGTAGACCACATCGTCGAGATCAAATCCCAGCAGTTGACCTTTGCTTTCCATTACCCCGATTACCCGATGGCGCATTCCTCCGACCCGGATAAACTGTCCAAGCGGATTCCTGGTGCCGAACAACTCTTTTCTTAGTTTATGCCCCAGTACTGCGTAAGCTCGCGCCTTTGCGGGGTCATCCGGAGGCAGGAATCGCCCTAAGGCCACCCTGAAACGCCACGCTTCTGCCGCCTGATGCCCCACACCGATCACTTCGGTATTGCGGGCAAATTTTCCGGCCTCAACTTTCCCGGTGCCCTGGGCAATAGGGACAACCTGTTTGACATGACGTAGTCTGGATAGCGCCTGACTGTCCTCCAGTGAAAGGGGGCGGACGGATTTTAAAAGTGAGCCAACGCCGTGGGTGCTGACTTTACTGGGGGTAACTGCGATCAGATGCGTGCCAAACTGGGAGAAACTTTCCAGCAAGTAAACTCGAATGCCTTCACCGATAGAGGTGAGCAGGACGACAGCGGCAATACCAATGGCGATACCCAGGGCCGTCAATGTGCTGCGTAAGCGACTGGTAGTTACCGCCTTGAATACCCATTTTAACCAGTCGTTGAGCTGCATTATTTCACCGAAAGTGCGTTGACCGGCTCAAGCTTTGCTGCACGATTGGCTGGCAGATAAGCGAACACCGTCGAGGTGGCAAATGCGATGGCCAAAGCACTGAAAATGGCCCAGTAAGGTGTGCGAAAGGGAATGTCGGGGAATAAGCGGGTGCCCGTGAACACTAGAGCCTCACCGATGAGCACGCCTGCAACGGCTCCAATTAGTGCCAGCAACGAGGCCTCGGTCAGAAAGAGCATGCGAATTTGTGAGGCGGGTGCGCCGATGGCCTTCAGCAAACCTATCTCGCGAGTTCGTTGGGTAACTGAAATCAGGGTGATATTCATGATCAGTATCCCGGCCACCAGCAGGCTGATAGACGCGATACCAACAATGGCGAAGGTCAACGCCAGCAGCAGATCGTTAAAGGTGCTGATCATAGCGTCCGGGCGCACCAGCGTAACATCCAGCTCGCCCTGGTGGCGCTCCTTCATGATTTGTAACAGTTGTTGTTCAACTTTTGTTAGCGAGTAGTTCTCTTTGACTTTAAAAAATACTCGAAACAGTGCTTCCGTATTGAATAGAGACTGTGCGGTGGCTACCGGAATAAACACCGCATCGCTCAAATCCATACCGAATGCATCGCCGCGGCCTTCGGTTAAACCGATGATACGACAGCGGCGGTCGCTTACTCTGAGCCATTTTCCGATAGCGGGTGAGCTACCAAAAAGCTCGGTCTTAAGGGTTTCTCCGATGACGCAGATATTCTTAGCCTGTTCCATCGGGAGATCGGGTAATGGTTTACCCCGTCGCATTCGTATTTCACGGATCTCAAAAAAACTTGCGGTCGTGCCAATGGTGACCGATTCTCGGGAGCGTGATTCATAGGAAATGGTGGCAGAACCCACTACTAGCGGTGCAACCTGCTCCAGGCCTCTGACTACCCGTTTCAGGGTGCGGGTATCGGCAAGGGTGATATCCCGCGCCGCTGAACCGGTTACCGGAGGCATTCCGCCAGTAGTTTCCCTGCGCCCTGGAAACATGATCAGGGTATCCGTGCCGAGGAAGGAAAACTGGCCAAGCACATAACCCCGCGCACCTTCCCCAAGGCCGGTCAGGGTAACTACTGCGGCTACTCCGATCGCCATAGACACCAGCGTCATAGCACTTCGGAAACGGTGGCGCGCCAAGGTTTGTCCGGTGAACTGAATGATGTCCAATAGCCTCATGGAAAAGCCCTATTGCCTGATATCATCAACAATTTTTCCGTCTACCATTCGAATACGCCGCCGAGCTCGCTTGCCCAGCGCGATATCGTGCGTCACCACCAGCAATGTGATACCTTGCTGATTAAGTTGCTCCAATACCTCAATGACCTCCTCCCCCG
>CBDUGR010000032.1:0-11207 GCA_965366515.1 uncultured Gammaproteobacteria bacterium
AAAAAATCACTGGGAATCAATGCCTATTCATGATAAAAATGCGCGCTATTCATGAGATTGATAGCAAATTAGCTGTTCGGCTAATTTTCCGTCACAAAGATAAAGCAATAATGGAGCTTTTAACGGAGTTTTTTATCTTTATGACGATCTGTTGGCTCAATAAATGACTGACCTGGATTACAGCGCCTGGCATATGAACGCGGGGCTTTTCAATTGAATATTTTTGCACGGGTGACCTGAAGTAAATGAGGAATTTTGAATGTTAATGCATAGACCCAGTTCTGATGATATGGATCCCACCGAAACCGAGGAGTGGGTTGACGCTCTTGAAGCCGTTATTCAAAAGGAGGGTATGGAACGCGCGCACTTTATTCTAAAACAGCTCTCTGATCATGCCACCCGCACGGGCGCCCAGATTCCCTACGCATTAACCACGCCCTTTCGTAATACCATCCCTCTGGCTGATGAGGCACCTATGCCGGGAGACCTGTTTATGGAGAGAGGCATTCGGTCGCTGGTTCGCTGGAATGCGCTGGTGATGGTGATGCGAGCCAATATGAACGATGACGAACTGGGTGGGCACATTTCAACCTTTCAATCCAGCGCAACGCTTTATGATGTCGGGTTTAACTATTTTTGGCGGGCTTCCAGCGAAGATCACCCGGGAGATCTTATCTATTATCAAGGACATTCAGCCCCCGGTATCTATGCGCGATCATTTGTAGAGGGAAGGTTTGACGAAGAGCAAATGGATCAGTTTCGGCGTGAGGTTGATGGAACGGGGCTGTCCTCCTATCCGCATCCCTGGTTGATGCCTGATTATTGGCAGTTCCCAACGGTGTCGATGGGGCTTGGGCCGATACAGGCGATCTACCAGGCCCACGTAATGCGTTATATGTCTGCGCGCGGCCATGCGCCCAGGGGTGATCGTAAGGTTTGGGCATTTCTGGGGGATGGTGAAACGGACGAGCCGGAAACCCTGGGAGCGATCTCTCTGGCAGGTCGAGAGCAGCTTGAGAACTTAATTTTTGTGGTCAACTGTAATCTGCAACGTCTGGATGGTCCGGTGCGAGGGAACAGCAAAATTATTCAGGAGCTGGAAGGTGTGTTTCGGGGTGCCGGATGGAATGTGATTAAGGTGGTGTGGGGTCGGCTTTGGGACCCACTGCTGGCAAACGATAAAGATGGCTTGCTGCAAAAATGTATGGATGAAACCGTTGATGGTGAGTACCAGAATTATAAAGCAAATGGCGGAGCCTATACCCGTGAGCACTTCTTCGGTAAGTACCCTGAAACGCTAGAGATGGTTAAAGATTTGTCGGACGATCAAATCTTTAAACTAAACCGTGGAGGACATGATCCTTATAAGGTGTATGCAGCCTATCATGAAGCAGTGAATCATAAGGGGCAGCCCACCGTTATACTGGCTCATACAGTGAAGGGTTACGGAGTCGGCGACAAGGGTGAGGCGCAAATGGGTACCCATTCGCTGAAAAAAGTCGATAAGAAAGCACTGGCGGCTTTTCGTGATCGCTATGAGATACCTTTGAGTGATGAAGAGCTTGATAATGTCCCCTATTATCGGCCACCGGAGGATCGTCCGGAAATGCAGTATATGAAAAAACGCAGGGCTGCATTGGGCGGCAACCTGCCACAAAGAAGGGCTGATTTTGAAGCGCTTCAGATACCTCCTCTGGAGGCGTTTGCCAAACAACTTGAGGCAACCGGTGAAAGAAAAATTTCCACGACGATGGCATTTGTTCGAATCCTCTCCACGCTAGTCAAGGATAAGCAGATAGGTGATAAGATCGTTCCTATCGTACCCGACGAGGCAAGAACATTTGGCATGGAGGGGATGTTCAGGCAGTTGGGTATATATTCTTCGGGGGGGCAGCTTTATGAACCGGTAGATGCGGATCAGATTATGTCCTATCGTGAAGATAAAAAAGGGCAAATGCTGGAGGAAGGTATTAATGAAGCTGGGGCGGCTTCTGCATGGATCGCTCTGGCGACGGCTTACAGCAACTATAACTGTCCGGTCATTCCTTTTTATATTTTTTATTCGATGTTTGGTTTTCAGCGAATTGGTGACCTTTGCTGGGCGGCTGGTGATATGCAGGCGCGAGGTTTTCTGGTAGGTGGTACATCAGGTCGCACGACCTTGAATGGTGAAGGCTTGCAGCATCAGGATGGACATAGTCATATTCTGGCCAATACCGTGCCCAACTGTATATCGTATGATGCGACTTTCTCTTACGAAGTGGCGGTGATTGTTCAGGATGGTATGCGCCGTATGTATCAGGATAAAGAGGCGGTCTACTATTATCTGACATTATTAAATGAAAATTATGAGCATCCAGCAATGCCAGAGGGCGCTGAACAGGGAATAAAAAAAGGTATGTACCTGTTCTCAGAGGCGTCAGGTGACCATGATCTGAGTGTTCGATTGGTTGGTAGTGGATCTGTGCTTCGCGAAGTGATTGCCGCTGCGGATATCCTTAATAAAGAGTTTCAGGTAGATGTTGAAATCTGGGCTGCGACCAGCTTTAACGAGCTGGCCAGAGAGGGTAATGAGGCGGAGCGCTGGAGTATGCTGAATCCTGAAAAAGAACCGCGTGAGAGTTACGTGACAAAGTGTTTGCAGGGTTCAGATGCGCCGGTTATAGCGGCAACTGATTACATGAAGAACTATGCTGATCAAATACGAGCCTATGTGCCTGCGACATACAAGGTATTGGGTACGGACGGTTTTGGTAGAAGTGATTCGAGGCAAAAACTGCGGCATTTCTTTGAAGTAGACAGGCATTTTATTACGGTGGCGGCATTGCAATCGCTGGCTAAAGAAGGAAGGGTGTCTTCGGCACTGGTGGGCAAAGCGATTAATGAATTCAATATTGACCCTGAAAAGCCCAATCCACTGAAAGTGTGATTTTGAACAAACAGTATTGAACCAAGAAGACTTCGAGAGTAAGGATTTTTATAGTGAGCGAAGAGATTGTAAAAGTACCGGATATTGGCGACGCCTCGGATGTAGAGGTGATCGAGCTTTGTGTTGCGGTGGGGGATGAAGTGAACGCCAACGATCCGCTTATCGTTCTTGAGTCGGATAAGGCTTCCATGGAGGTGCCATCTCCTTGCGCCGGGGTTATCAAGTCGATGAAAGTAGAGGTGGGCGGTAAAGTCTCAGAGGGTTCAGTCATTGCTGTTATTGAGAACTCGGAGGATTCCACTAACGCGGAGTCGACTAATGAGCAACCTGTAAAGGGGGACGAGGCGTCAAAATCCATTGATAATTCTGGGAGTCATTCCACTAAGGTTGAACCGTCTTCGCCTGCAGCGCCTTCATCTGCAGCACCTGGCCCAGCACAGAGTCAGAAAGTGTTAGTTGCTGTACCCGATATCGGTGACGAACAGGATGTCGAGGTTATCGAAATTTCGGTTAAACCGGGTGATAGCGTTCAGGAAAATGATACGTTAATTGTGCTTGAATCGGACAAAGCATCGATGGAGGTTCCTTCGCCACATGCGGGCGTAGTAACTGGAATCGAGGTGAGTGTCGGGGACAAGGTGTCAGCGGGTTCGCATATTGTTGAACTCGAGGTCGTTGATGAGGTGGCCGTTGAATCCAGTCAAGAGCCGGTACAGACAGAGAGTGAAGTGAAGGGTGAAGATAGGACGGTGTCAGATACCACTTCAATGCAGGGTGCAGAAGCGCCTGTATTAGTCAAAGTTCCTGATATTGGTGATGCTTCCGATGTCGAAGTTATAGAAGTGGCTGTTGCTGCGGGTGATAAGGTGGAGCGAGACGAAACACTGATTGTACTGGAGTCTGACAAGGCTTCAATGGAAATCCCTTCACCCTATGCCGGAACGATTGGATCGTTATTGGTGAAGGTTGGTGATAAAGTCGGGGAAGGTACGCCTGTGCTGGAGTTACAGACTGACCAACTACCAGCCGAGAAAAATCAGCCATCTGAAACCTCGGTCAGTAAACCAAAGGAAAAACAGCATCAGCCAACGGCGACCGCAGCTGCTGCTACCTCCAGCGAAACGTCTTCCAGGCCCAGTCAGCTGGTTTACGCAGGTCCTGCGGTGCGCATGCTGGCGAGGGAGCTGGGTGTTGATTTGGCACAGGTGGCGGCAACGGGTCCGCGAGAAAGAATTCTAAAGGAGGATGTGCAGAACTTTGTAAAACAGGCTCTAAAGACGGGCGGCAACGCACAAAATTCCGGTCTTGGAATTCCACCAGTGCCGGAGATAGATTTCAGTCAATTCGGTGAGATTGAGCGGGTCGCAATGACACGGGTGCAAAAGTTGACCGCCAGTGCGATGCATCGTAGCTGGCTCAACGTGCCTCATGTGACACATTTTGACGAGGCAGATATCACAGACCTGGAAGATTTTCGGGCACTAAAAAAAGAGCAGGCTACCAAACGGGGCCTGAAGCTGACACCTTTGCCCTTTCTGTTGAAGGCCTGTGCCGCAGCGTTAAGGCAATACCCCCAGTTTAATGTTTCGCTGGCGCCTTCTGGAGAGGAACTGATACGCAAACAATATTGCAATATAGGTATTGCAATGAATACCCCCGCAGGACTCATGGTGCCTATAATCAAGGATGTCGACAAAAAAGGCGTATGGGAACTGGCTGAAGAAGCGACTGAACTTGGAGTGAAGGGCCAGGAGGGTAAACTGAGGAAAGAAGATTTACAGGGGGGGTGTTTTACAGTATCGAGTCTGGGAGCTATTGGCGGGACTGGTTTTACTCCCATTGTAAATACACCGGAGGTGGCTATTCTCGGCGTTTCTCGAACCTCGGTTAAACCACTTTATCTGAATGGCGAGTTTGTGCCACGGAAAATGTTACCGTTGACCTTATCCTATGATCATCGCGCCATTAATGGCGTAGATGCTGGTCAATTCGTGACGTTTTTAACACAGGTCCTTTCTGATATTCGTAAATTAGTTATGTAACAAAAGGTGCTCTGAGTTAATAGTGGTCAGATCCATTATTGTGCTTCGGATTGATTCTGTAGGGAGAAGAATCCACTAATAAGGTGGTGAATGGTCATATTTTTCGGGAAGGCGTGTGATAGTCTCAACGTCGCCCGTGATAATGCTGCTGCAAGTTGTCAGACTATTCAAAATGCATTTAACCTGTAATTATGCAAAGGTCTTTATAGGCGATAGATTATTGAGGTGGTTTTGGCTTTTCTAAAAAGTCGTAGAAAATTCATAGGCAGGATACTGCAGTATCTGGGCTCATTGGGAGTTTTTGGATTCCTCATCGCGGGTCATGCACAGCGTCAAAAGTCAGGACTTCCAGCAATTGCAATTCGCCCACCAGGAGCGCTTAGCGAAAAAGATTTTTTAAGTGCCTGCGTTCGCTGTGGACTTTGCGTTCGCAATTGCCCGTTTGATACGTTAAAACTGGCGGAACTAGGTGAGCCGGTAACCGCCGGGACCCCGTATTTTGTGGCGCGCAAAATCCCCTGTGAAATGTGTACAGATATTCCCTGTCTTGAAGCCTGTCCAACGGGCGCGCTGGATCATACATTGCTGGATATTAACCAGGCAGATATGGGGCTCGCGGTATTTACCGGGGTCGATACTTGCTATGCGTTTACCGGCATCGGACAGTGTCGAGCCTGTTATTTGGCCTGTCCGGTTAAAGACAGGGCGATTACCATGGAAGCCCACCGTCGGGGTGGGCGTGATGTATTCATGCCCACCGTGCATACGGACTACTGTACCGGCTGTGGCAAGTGCGAGCACGATTGCATCACCGATCAGGCATCCATTAAAGTGCTGCCTCGGCACTTGGTGAAACAGGATACGGGATGGGTGGTATGAGTCTGGAACGTATTCCTGTCGAGCAATTAGATAGCCCTGAAAAAAATAGATTTAGCAGAAATCGCTGGCTACTGACCAGACGAACTTGCCAGTTACTGATACTGGCTCTTTTTTTAGCGGGGCCGTTTTTGGGCCTTTGGGTGATAAAGGGTAATCTGGCATCGAGTGAGGTGCTGGGTGTGATTTCTTTGACGGATCCGCTGATCATGTTGCAGTCCTTGTTCGCAGGGCATGCCATCTATGTAACAGCCATTATAGGAGCGATAACGGTTTCACTGTTCTATATGGTGGTCGGAGGCCGGGTTTATTGTTCCTGGGTATGTCCGATTAACCTGGTCACTGATCTGGCCGCATGGCTTAGACCCTGGCTGGCGTTAAGTCGGGACTTGGCGATTCCCAAGCAGGCCCGCTATATAGTGCTTTTCCTGGTGCCTTTTTTGTGCTGGCAGACAGGGACTATTATCTGGGAGTTCGTAAATCCGATTACCATCGTCCAGCGTGGTCTGGTTTATGGGGTCGGTCTGAGTTGGGGCGTGGTGCTGTTGGTGTTTCTATTTGATCTGTTTGTGACAAAAAGAGGCTGGTGCGGTGCGCTCTGTCCGGTTGGGGCGTTCTATGGGCTGCTGGGAGCCAAATCATTGATCAGAGTAAATGCCGGGCGTCGCAACAGGTGTACCGACTGTGGCGATTGTTATCAGGTCTGTCCTGAGCCTCAAGTAATTGTTCCTGCATTAACGGGTGAGAAAAAAGGCCTTAGTCCACTCATATTATCGGGTGAATGCACTAATTGTGGTCGTTGTATCGATGTCTGCGAGGAAAATGTATTTAATTTTTCCCACCGGTTCACTAACAATAGACCCTGAATCAGTAATAATCCTCCGCGCCGTCTAGCCTGCTGTGATCCAAACTTAAGGACTTAGTGCTTTAATTTGTTCAATGAGTTTAAGGTTAAGCGGCGTGGCTATGGAAAGCTCTTTGGCTTGTTGGCACAAGTAACCGTTGATGTAATCAATTTCCGTCAAACGTCCGGCTGCAATATCCTGGTGCATGGAAGAATAGTTGCCAGCGGTAGCGTGGGCAATTTTTTGAACTTTAGCAAAAAGATTGGATGTGTGGTCAGGACAGAGCTTATCCATCACTGATTCGATCTCTATGCACAGATCTGCAATCAGGGATAGGCGATCTGCGCTATTTAGGATTTCACCATTGTTGCAGTTGTAAATGGCCGTCAGGGGATTAATAACAGCATTGACCATCAGCTTGTTGCAAAGTTTTGTATAGATGTTGTTGTCCCAGTGGGCAACTAAACCCAAACATCTTAATGTACTTTTTAACTCAGAATGAATGGTTTCTCTCTCGTCTTGATGGGTGGTTAAACCAAAATGGGTTTCACCCACACCGGCATGTGTTACATGAAAAGGCGATTGAAGATAAGCACCATCGGTAGTTGTTGCGCAAATTAAGGGAATGTATGGAAATGCCTCGGCAACTGCCTGCTGTGCCCCCAGACCATTTATCAAGAGGATCAGTCGGCTGTTTTGGTCTAATCGGTGTGCAATAGATTGTATAGCCTGCAGCGCATCCGGACTTTTGGTGCACACGAGAAGATAGCGAATGACGGATGTTTTATCGTTTGCCAGTTCAGCCTCTGCCGGTATGGAAAATTCTTCCGATTGTTGAGACAGTTTTATTTCTGACGATAGTTGAAACTGTTTTAAGCGTCGACGGTTTCTCAAAACCAGTTTTACTTTATGGCCGGCCAATCCCAAATGTGCTGCCCATAGACAGCCAATTGCGCCGGCACCTAAAACATACCAGGTCTGGTCTTGTAATTTAGTTGAAGTTTTCACCGTATTTCGTTTATCGCGTCGTCTAAATTGGTTATTGTATGGCGCATTGTACATATTAATTTAAACAGTGAAAGTTCAGGAGGTTAGATGCCATCTTTTGATATCGTTTCTGAAGTGGATCAGCATGAGGTGACCAATGCGGTTGACCAGGCTAATCGAGAAGTAGGAACAAGGTTTGATTTTAAGGGAGTCGGTGCGAAATATGAGCAGAACGGCTTTGTTGTAACGCTGGTCGCGGAAGTCGAGTTTCAAGTGCAGCAAATGCTGGATATTCTAAGAAGTAAATTGGTTAAGCGTGATATTGATGTGGCCTGTATGGAGTGTGCAGATGTCGTGCAATCCGGCATGCAGGCGAGAATGGAAGTGACGCTGCGCCAGGGCATTGAAACGCTCCTGGCTAAAAAGATAGTCAAAATGATTAAGGATAAGAAAATGAAGGTGCAGGCTGCGATACAGGGAGATAAGGTTAGAGTTACAGGTAAAAAGCGCGATGACCTGCAGCAGGTGATGGCGATGTTGAGAGAAGCTGATTTGGAAATGCCTTTGCAATTTAATAATTTTCGCGATTAGCGTGGCTGGAAATTGTCATTCAAAATGAGTGCCACTGACCAACGGTCACCAAGCTGGCGGGAAGCACTTGAGGTTTATCGCAAACCTCAGGTTATCACAATGCTCTTTCTCGGTTTCTCCGCCGGGTTACCGTTTTTGTTGGTTTTTTCAACACTAACTGTTTTTCTTTTTGAAGCGGGTATTGCCCGCTCGACCATTGGGTTTTTTAGTTGGATCGGAATTACCTACTCAATCAAAGTGTTGTGGGCCCCGGTAGTGGATAGCGTTCGATTGCCAGTGTTGTACGATATTTTTGGGCAGCGCAGGAGTTGGATTCTACTGGGTCAAATTGGCATTGCGGTTGGGTTAGCTGCAATAGCCATCACTGATCCATCATCTCATATCGCCTTGTTGGCTTGTTTCGGCCTACTTGTCGCATTCTCATCGGCAACACAGGATATTAGTATTGACGCTTACCGCATTGAAAGCGCAATCCCGAAATATCAGGCAGCGATGTCTGCTGCCTATGTCTTTGGCTATCGTCTTGCATTGTTGGTAGCCGGAGCTGGGGCCTTGTATCTTGCTGAATATTTTGGCTGGGTATCGACTTATGTGATTATGGCGGCGCTGATGTCTGTTGGTATAGTGACTGTTATTATCATTGCCGAACCAGAAAGACGAGAGGGTGATAGTTTGCGTAACTTGGCGGCTTCCCAAGCGGTGGGGCGAGCTGCAAGGCTGGCCCTATGGTTTAAGCATTCTGTGGTTGGGCCGTTTGCTGATTTTTTTGGTCGTCATGGACTTCATGCCTTAATAATTTTGTTACTCATAGCACTTTATCGAGTAAGTGATATTACGATGGGTGTGATGGCGAATCCGTTTTATTTGGAAATGGGGTTTACTAAGCCGGAAATCGCGGATGTGACAAAGATTTTTGGTTTTTTTATGACCATTGCCGGGTCAGCCTTGGGAGGTTTGCTGGTTGTTAAATTTGGTGTGCGTCCGATCCTGCTTGTTGGCGCTGTTATGGTTGCCAGTACAAATTTGTTATTTGCATGGATGGCGCTTTCAGATCCGACACTCTGGCGATTGGCGGTGGTGGTTAGTGCAGATAATTTAAGCGGCGGGTTGGCCGTGGTTGCATTTATTGCTTATTTGTCTGGGTTAACCAGCACTGCCTATACGGCTACTCAGTACGCTTTATTTAGCTCCCTGATGACTTTGCCAGGAAAATTTGTTGGAGGTTTTTCCGGTGTTATTGTAGATACTGCAGGCTACCCTTGGTTCTTTACTCTAGCGGCGGGGCTTGGTGTGCCCGCGATTATTTTGGTCTGTGTTATTTGGTTTTATGATAATAGGCGTGAAGTTGAATACGAAAAGAGTAATCCACCCTCTGGATAGATTTGGATAGATTGAGGGTGCGAACGCCCTTTAATTAACTCTTAATGCAGGTTTAAAATATGGATCCAAGAAAAATGCTGGATTTGGCTTGTGAGGAGACTTAAACGACAATCCTGGCAATAAGTCAGGATTGTCGTTGCAGGAATGTGGATAATTGTTAGAGTCGCATACCACCGTCAATTTCCATAACCCGTCCGGTATAGAAATCATTTTCAAACAGATAAATAGCAGAATGAGCGATTTCCGCTGGCTGCCCCATACGGCGTAATGGAATCATTGAAACCAGCTTTTCCAGTGCTTCTGGTTTCATGGACTCGGTCATCTCGGTCTGGGTGAAGCCCGGAGCGATACCCGCGACCCGTATACCATAGCGAGCCAGTTCTTTAGCCCAGGTGACGGTCATTGATGCGACACCGGATTTTGCGGCGGAATAGTTGCTTTGCCCCATATTACCTGCGCGCGAAATACTGCAAATGTTGATAATAAGACCTTTGGTGCCGGTTTTGATCATACGATAAGCAGCTTCCTGACCGCAGAGAAAAACACCACTTAGATTGACATCGATAACACTTTGCCACTGTTTCTGGCTCATGCCTCTTTTGATGTTTCCTTCTTTGTCCACTTTAACCAGAAGGGCATCTCTGGTAATACCCGCATTGTTGATTAATCCATGAATCTCTTCAAAGTCAGCGGTAATTTTATCAAATGCAGCGATAACGTCTTTCTGGTCAGCGACATTTGCAGTATATCCTTTTGCTTCGGCGCCAGCTTCAGTACATAATCTAACCGTTTCCTGTAGGCTATCTTCACTCAGATCAATGAGTGCGAGCTTAGCTCCTCGTTCAGCCAGTGACATAGCCATTTCGCGTCCTAGGCCTTGTCCACCTCCGGTAACTACAATTGTTTTATTACCAAGATCCATTAGTTTCTCCCCAAGTTGGTTGCAAACTTTGTTGTTGCGAGTGCAGAATAAATATGTTGCGCCGCAAAAACTATCTGCCTGATTATGTCGCAACAACACCCATTTGCCTACACTTTTTTTTCATGAGAGGGAGGTTCGCGGTTTTAGATTGTTTTATTTGATGCTCTATATTCTGAGTTAAAATAAAATAAGTTTATATATTACAAATAGATATGTTTCTATATTAAATTAAATTAATTATTGTAGGTGGGCCATTCAATATTTTTTGAATAATTAGTAAACCTCGGTTTTTTTGGCCATTTTTTATTGCGCATTACAGAAATAGCGTGAGTAGTGGCAGCATTTCAACCGGTTTTGATTGATTTCATTTAGCGATCTATTACTCAAGACTCCAATTTGGATAAGAACTGATTCTGTGGAGTTGCTCTACTTTGCTTGCTGGCGCTATGATGTGTCCCTTAATACTTGAGAAACCAATGAAATTACTCTTTATTCTTTTTATCATCCTACCCATTGCTGAAATTATGATGTTAATAGAGGTGGGCGGGCGAATAGGTACACTTAATACAGCCGTGTTGGTTGTGTTAACTGCATTTATTGGTAGCTTGATGTTAAGGCAGCAGGGCATGTCGACG
>CBDUGR010000033.1:0-10952 GCA_965366515.1 uncultured Gammaproteobacteria bacterium
GCCCTGCATATCGCAGCACAGTCTATTCAGTCAGATAACGGGGATTGCTTTATTGTCGGCGGTGTGGAGCACATGGGTCATGTCCCGCTAACCCATGGCGCAGATATTAATCCACAGCTCGCCAAATATGTTGCTAAAGGCTCTGCAATGATGGGGTTAACCGCAGAGCTGTTGGCGAAAATGAATACAATCTCACGTCAGGCTCAGGATCAGTTTAGCCTTCGCTCGCATCAAAGAGCCCAGCAGGCTGCCGTCAATGGAGGTTTTGCCAGTGAACTGGTTCCGCTTGAAGGGCATGACGACAGGGGATTTAAAACGCTTATTGCTGCTGATGAGGTTATTCGTGCAGATGCTAATATCGAGGCCCTGTCACAACTAAGACCGGTATTTGATCCCGTCAATGGGACGGTAACTGCCGGCAGCTCTTCAGCTCTTTCCGATGGGGCTTCCGCATTATTGATCATGTCGGCCGCCAAAGCTCAATCGCTAGGGTTAAAGCCTCGCGCAAAAGTTCGATCAATGGCGGTGAGTGGCATTGACCCCGCGATAATGGGTTATGGGCCTGTCTCAGCCACAGAAAATGCTCTGAGTAAAGCTGGGCTAGCGATAGAAGACATAGAAGTCCTGGAATTAAATGAAGCTTTTGCAGCACAGGCTCTAGCCGTTATCGGTGGACTAGGGTTGCAAGACAGCTTTGACGACCGGGTTAATCTAAATGGTGGAGCCATCGCGCTCGGCCATCCATTAGGATGCTCAGGGACGAGAATATGCGGCACCTTGCTAAACATCATGGAAAAGCAGGATGTCAGTATAGGGCTGGCGACCATGTGTATAGGCATGGGGCAGGGAATTGCAACGATTTTTGAGCGAGTCTGATTAGCTAAAGAGCAACTGTTCAGGCAGGGCACACAGAAAATCCGCATATACGTACCTAAAAGCACTGAGGCTGGGTTTACTATTTTTTAATCAGGGCTATATTAGTTAGGACGCATTCCTTTATTTATATAGGAGGGGACCGTATTTAACTTTGGGGTATTATTTTGCTAACAAGAAGTACAGAACTGGAGCAGGCCTGGGTAAGGTTAATGCTCGGCGGGCTTTTACTCGGTTACTTATTCGTAAATGCTTATTGGGGTAAAAATTCTTTAGATATAAATGCAGTCCTTTGGTTAAGTGGCGTGTTTTACGCTGCCGCATTATCCTTGCTATTTGGCATCTATAAATATAAGCCTTCGCATGCTCGTAAAATCTTTGGGATTTTATTGGATATGACGGGCATAACCATCGGAATGTTGATTTCTGGGGAATTAGGAGCCATGACCTATGGAGCCTATAAATGACACCTATGGCCATGATATTGGCGACAAGGTGCTGATTGAGACAGCAGAAAGATTAAAAACCGTAGTAAGAGCGGGTGACGTATTTGCCCGATATGGCGGTGAAGAGTTCGCGATTTTGCTCTCAGGAACATCGCTTAAAACGGCTTTGCCTCTCGCAGAAAGGCTCAGACAAAGCATTGCTGCAAAACCCTTTCAATACGATGGCCTCAGCATTAATGTAACGATCAGCGTGGGCCTAGCCGAATACCAGGTGAATGATCGATCATCACACTTGGTTAAACGAGTTGACGAAGCACTCTACCGGGCAAAAATTAATGGTAGAGACCGCATTGAGGCTGCCGCTGCATAGCAGGCCTGACAGCCTCAACTTCCCTCAACACATATTCATAAAACTAACAGCTATTTGGTATTACCCATTAATCCGCGAATAGCCGCCGGGATATCTGCCGGTATCACAATCAACTTGCCGTTTTCTGACGTGGACATATCCTTGATTGCTTCGATGTAGCGCTCGCCCAACAGATACATGACCGGTAGTTCGTTTTGTTGAATGGCGGCTGTTACCTTGCTGATAGCTGTCTGGCTGGCCTCGGCAAGTACTACCTGCGCTTGTGCGTCCCGTCTGGATGCCTCTAAACGTCCATCGGCTTCCAATATCGCAGCTGCCTTTTCACCTTCTGCCCTTGTCACAGTAGCGCGCCGACCACGCTCGGCTGCAGCCTGTTCTTCCATGGCTTTTTGCATGGTCATGGAGGGGTTGATATCCTGAATCTCAACAGTTTTCATGGTGATACCCCAATCGGAAATATCATCAGAAATTGCTGCCTTTAATTTTGCTTTAATTTGATCGCGAGAAGAAAGCGCATCATCCAGAGACATCTCACCGACAATAGCTCGTAGCGAGGTCTGCACCAGATTTTGAATAGCAAGTCGGTAGTCCTCAACGCCATAAACTGCTTTTTCAGGGGAGATAATATTGATATAGGCCACCGCATTGGCAATGATCACTGCATTGTCTCGAGTGATAACTTCCTGGGAGGGAATATCCAGGACGATATCCTTGGTAGTTACCTTGTACGAAACATCATCAACATAAGGGATGATGATATTTAACCCCGGGTTAAGCGTGCCATTATACTTACCCAGACGCTGCACCACCCATTTACTACCCTGGGGTACTAACCGAACACCCTTGGCGATGGTAACCAGAACTAAAACTAAAAATACAACTACAGGGACTAAACCTTCCATTGTGTGACTCCTTGGGTTTTATTAGGTATCAATTTAAATGCTCGTCTATCAAACGATTTGCAGATTGAAATTGTTAACGTTTATCAACGATTAAAGTATTACCAGAAACATCCCTGACCACACCGCGATCGCCAACGACGACATCATCTGTAGATATAAATGGCCATTCCTCACTGCCGAGAATTGGCGTAGTAAAGCGCAAATGGCCGCGCTCTTCTCCATGGGCCGCTTTGATCACTTGAGCGGATTCGCCAACTATGGCCTCTCTGGACAACCCGGCTTTGGTCCGATCGACTGCCAGCGGTTTGAAATACTTAAACCAGCTTAGAGTAAATATCACAGAGGCGACTGCCCAAATAAATATCTGCCAGCCCAAGGCTAATTGAGGCATCACAAATAATGTAGCTCCTGTCAAGATAGCCCCTAAACCGAACCAAAGAGCGGTAAAACTGGGTAGAAAAATTTCTACCATAATAAGCAGCATCCCAAACACCAGCCAATGCCAGTATACAATTTGAATTTCCATAGGTTTTTCCAATCCGTTTATTGGCGTTAAGTTTAGTTTATCTTCACTATTCGAATAGCATCTCTTGTTAACAATTCACTTTGCTTTCATTTTCCTTTCACCTCAGAGTCCACCAACCCGCTTTTGCTCAAAGCAATATATATCTTCTTGCTCATTCTTGCGAGCGAAGATACATCTCCCAGATTTGGCACTTCACCTGCAATAATACGTGCTTCCCAACTGTCCAGCTCCATTTCAAGAAAATCCAATAATTTTTTTGAGCAACCGTGGCACACGCCGGAGCACATCTGCGCTTCAGTCAGGCCAAAGGGGATCGACTGCCTGGCTATTTCAATAACCTGCATAAGAGCTGTCTGTGTGTCTGGTTTCATGCCTTTGCTCATGTTGTTTAGTTTGCTCAACCGGGCTTGCTACTGAATGGAATGCAACTTAAGAAATTGTAACTCAAAGAACCCCTGCCCGAATCCAGAAGGCCTGTTTGATTCATGACTTTTTCTCAAACACGTTTTTCCCCCAGCTTAAAAAACAGGCGGCTGAAATTCCGGCAGAGCCGAAAATCATACACATCACCATTATCTGGTAACGCGCTGCGATCAATGGCGAAACACCCGACAGAATCTGCCCGGTCATCATGCCTGGCAAAGACACAAGACCAACGGCAAACAAAGAGTTTATAACCGGGATCATGGCAGCCTGCATCGCAATGGACCGGGCTTCCTTGTAACCTACACCACGCTTGAGTTCAGCATTAATCCGCTCCGCCGCCAGACTGATACTGGTCATTGAGTTTGCGAAAATCATACCCGCCAGTGGGATCAGGTAACGAGGCATGTACCAGGGCTGCATCTCCAACACACCCTGACTGACCAACCCAAGGGTTAAGCCACCGCCCAGCAAAATAGCCGCTAATGCGTAACCAAAAAGTGGCCTGCGATGCTGTTTTACCGTGCCCAACGCAATCCAGCTTGATGCGACGACCATAATACAAAGAACCAAAAGAATAAAAGAGGCGCTTTCAGATTCAAAGATATAGGTCAGGAAGTAGCCTATCAACAAGAGTTGAACCAGCATACGCACGATGGCATAAAGTGCATTTGCCGCCTGCAACGACCACTTGATCAGAATAACCATGGTGATCAGAACAGGTATAAAGGAGATGGCCAGATTAAGGGTCGGAATAGTTTGCAGTGAAGGGCTCATCTAATGTTCGCTATATCCTGGGCAAATGGTAATTTGTTATTTGAGACGTTTGTATAACGACTGCTTTCGAAAATCCGGCATTAAAAATTTGCTCAAAATATTCATGTATAACATGCAAGCGCTCAATTAAAGCCTGTCCGGAAAGTGCTGTTGCAGGAAATCCAGAAACACTCTGATCTTCGCTGGTAAGAATCGGCGAGAGGGGTACATAGCGTATAGATTGTGAGCAACTTCATAATCACCATCAAAGAGTTTTACCAATGTTCCTTTATCAAGGCTATCCCTGCAAATAAAATCCGGCACCATGGTCACTCCCAAACCCTGTTCTGCCAGGTCACGGCAAAGCTGGATGGAATCGCAATTGTACTTGCCGTTGATTTTCAACTTGGCGAGCGAATCCTGTTCGCCAAAAAGCCATGGTCGTGGGCTACGTTCATAGGTGAGTTCAACAATACAATCGTGTTCGTACAGGTCAATAGGTCGTTTGGGTGTACCTTTACGCGCCAAATAAGCGGGACTTGCATAATAGTTGGTTGTCGCTGAAGCTATTTTTCTGGCGATAAAGGATGAATCCTGAGGCTCATCAATATGTATCATAATATCGATATTGTCTTCCAGCATATGCGGATTGCCGGCCCCTGAAACGAACTCGATACGTAAACCGGGATAGGATTTTGCAAATTCACCTGCGAGTGCCCCTAGTTTATACTGAGAAAACTCGTTAGGTGCATAAATACTCAACTTGCCGACGGGGGCATCCTGGCGCGAAACAATCTGTGTTCGAGCCGCTTCAACTTGCTCCAGGATCTGATCACAACTCTTGTAAAATACTGTACCCGCATCTGTTAATTGGATACGCCGGGTCGTCCGTTGTAGCAATCGAGTGCCAAGACACTCTTCCAAATGCTTTAGACGCCGACTCAGAGTTGATTTGGGTAATTCCAGATGATTTGCAGCGGCAGTGATACTGCCTGCGTTAACCACGCAAACAAACAGCTGCATCTCTTGAAAATTGAGGTCGATTAAGGACATTAGGACAGGTTACGAGTTAATTGCGTGGCCGATTGTTGCAAATAATACAACATTTTATCTCGTTCAGTAGCCTGATTGAAGATAATACTTGTCATGCAGTGGCGTGCAAGTGGCGTTGACTGTCCGATACAGATCCATGTACGCAGGAAATTGGATACTGGCGCGGCCACCGATAAAGATCTATAGTTTTGAGATGCGTAAAAACATTCAAAGTATCGTCGACCAGGTTGGCTCAGTTTTGCTGGGCAAAGAGCACCAGATCAAACTGGCTTTAACCTGTCTAATGAGCGGCGGACACCTGTTGATTCAGGATCTGCCCGGGATGGGGAAAACCACATTGGCTCATGCTCTGGCGAAAACCCTTGGGCTGAGTTACAACCGGATTCAGTTTACCAGCGACCTGTTGCCCACGGATATTCTGGGAGTGTCTGTTTTTGAGCAGGGAAGCGGTCAATTCAGCTTTCGACCGGGCCCGATATTTAGCCAGCTTTTATTGGCTGATGAGATTAATCGCACTACACCTAAAACTCAGAGCGCACTGCTTGAAGCGATGGAAGAGGGGCAGGTCAGCATAGAGGGAGAAACCCGTAATTTGCCTGAGCCATTTTTTGTGATCGCCACACAAAACCCCTCAACCCAGGCCGGAACCTATGCATTACCAGAGTCACAGCTGGATCGATTTCTCATGCGTATCGAGCTGGGCTATCCTGATCCGGCAGCCGAACGAGAACTCTATCGGGGCGTAGATCCAAGACAACGATTAAAGGCACTTCAGACAAAACTACAAGCTGAGGATATTTCAAAGATTAGAGCCGACGCATCACAGGTGATTGTCAGCGAAGCTATTTTGGATTATGTACAACGCATCGTACAGCACACCCGAACCAGCCCCGAATTCTACTGCGGCGTATCTCCCCGCGGCGCTCTGGCACTGCTGAACTGCGCCAAGACCTGGGCATATGTTCACGCTCGAGACCATCTGCTGCCAGACGATGTGCAAGCCGTAATGCCTTCAGTTCTTGGCCACCGTGTGCGCGAGGTTGAAGACTATGATAATTCAACAGGGGATGCACTGGTCGACAAAGTACTGAACACGGTTGATGTATTGAGTTAACGCTAATCCAGAGTGTTTAATATGCAGACTGTCGTGTTCGACAAGTGGTTCAAACAATGGATTAATCGTCGATTACCCGCGCAAAGATCCATATTTTTAACGCGAAAAAACGTTTTTATTTTTCCATCCAAGTCAGGGTTTGCCTTTCTTCTGGTCATCACGCTACTTTGGTTGATAGCAACCAACTACGAAAATAATCTGATTTTTGCCCTCACTTTCCTTCTGACAAGTCTGTTTGTTGTTTCAATTCTTCATACCTTCAGTAATCTGGCAGGGCTCACCATCTCAACACTTGGCAGCACGCCTGCCTTTGTGGGAGAAGATGCTGAATTTCGTTTATTAGTCGAGCGCCGCGGTCAGCGTTGGCACGAAAATCTACTGTTTAGCTGGCCAACGGTAGCGCCGCAAATAGTTAGCTTAACCGAACAAAGCCAACAAAAAATAAAGCTTTATCTGAAGCCTTCTCATCGCGGTTTATTCAAGCCACCGAGACTTTTGATTGAAACCTACTACCCGCTCGGTCTGCTGCGCGCCTGGACCTGGCTGGATCTTGATGCCGTTTGTCTGGTTTATCCAAAACCAATCAAGCCCGGCCCGATTCCAGCGGCTCAAGGTACGGGAGAGGAGGGCAGTTATTCCAACAGCCCAGGTTCTGAAGACTTTTATGGGTTAAAAACTTACCAAACAGGAGACTCGCCCAAACATGTGGCCTGGAAACAATATGCCCGAGGCCGCGGTTTGTACACCAAAGAATACCGGTCATCTATCGACCGGAGGCTATGGCTGGACTGGGACTATTTTGGCGGAATGAATCGGGAAAGCCGCCTGTCACGCTTATGCTACTGGGTTTTAGCCGCTGCCCGAACCCAGGAGTCCTATGGTTTGCGCCTGCCCAATCTGGAGATTGCACCTGATAAAGGGTGTGCTCACAGAGATCGGCTGCTTAAAGCGCTGGCACTGTTTGAATATGAGTCTGTAGAGCGTTAAGCAGATGAAACTGGTTTATCAAATTCCCCGTAACAGTTTGGCATGGCTACTTTTCGCCTATGCTTTTGTGGTGGCCGCACTGACAGAGATTTTGCCCACCCCAATTCTAGCCATTGCCTCGCTGTGTCTAATCTGGCGTATCCAGGTTTATCGTGGATTTTGGAAGTTTCCCACTCGATATATTAAATACTGCTTGGCAGCTTTGACGATCATTGCACTCTACGCCAGTTTTGGACGACTGATTGGTCTCGAGCCAATGGTGTCACTGTTAGTTGCCGGGTTTTCGTTGAAGCTGATTGAGATGTACCAACGACGAGATGCGTTAACGGTTATTTATCTTGCTTATATAATTGCAGCAACGCAGCTACTATTTTCGCAAACCATGAGTTCTGCGCTTTTAGTATTAGCGGAAACCGTCATCATAACTACCGCATTAATAGGTTTGAATCAGTCAGAGGGATACCGGTATCCCTTTAAAAGCCTGAGCACGGCGGGGCGATTGCTGCTACAGGCCATTCCTTTAATGATTTTGTTGTTTTTAGTGATGCCCCGACTCGGTGCGCTTTGGTCGGTTCCTTCACCGCAGTATAGCGCTAAAACGGGCGTCAGCGACTCAATGTCCCCCGGCGATATCAGCCAACTGGCCAACAATGGCGATCTGGCCTTTCGCGTGAGTTTTAGCGGCGAAACGCCCGAGCATTCACAAAGGTACTGGCGAGGTCTGGTGTTTTCTCGGTTCGACGGCCGTCGATGGTCGCAAGCTCAACCCTTTGATTACGGAAAGGAGCATGAATGGGTGCACTGGACCGGTGAGCCTCGTCTGTCCTGGCAAGACCAACTACGTGTCCGAAGTACAAAAATCGACTACAGCGTCATTATGGAACCCTCTCAGCAACCCTGGCTGTATGCCATGGAAATGCCCGTTAGTAATGACAGGGAGGTAGGGCTTGCCCGTAATTTTCGATTGGTCAGCAGAACGCCGGTAACACAGCGCATTCAATACCAGGTGACCTCTTATCCTGATTATCAGCTTGAAGCGGACTCGTTACCAGACTGGCGCTATCGCTATGAAACCAGGTTGCCGAGAAGCTTTAACCCAAAAGCAATCGCCCTTGCAAAAAAATGGTATCAGGAATCTGGCTCAGCTCAACGCTACATTCAACGGCTGTTGTCCTGGTATAACCGAGAGTTCATTTACACACACAACCCACCCCGTCTCGGCAAGCACACCGCTGACGAATTTCTGTTTACCACCAAACGGGGCTTTTGTGAGCATTTTGCCAGCAGCTTTGCCATTATGATGCGTGCCGCAGGTATTCCTGCTCGCGTAGTCGCGGGCTATCAGGGCGGCGAAGAAAACCCCTATCAGGCCTATCTATTAGTTCATCAATATGATGCGCATGCCTGGACGGAGGTTTGGCTCGAAGGTGAGGGCTGGCGGCGTGTTGATCCAACCGCAGCGGTTTCGCCACAGCGCATTGAGCGGGGTATACAGAGCATAATTGGGAGACAGGAATTTTTAGCCGAATCACCTTTATCCTTGATCAGATATCGGAATGTTCGCTGGCTAAATCTGTTAAGACTGCAATTAGACCGGCTGGATTACCTTTGGCACCAAAATATTCTGGAATTTGATGGAGATCTACAAAACGCTGTACTGAAGAGGTTGCTGGGCAAGGTAGAGCCTCTTCGATTGGTGATAGCACTGACATCAATAACGACTGCTGTACTGTTGATGATCGCGTTTAATTTGGCCTGGAGCGGTCGATCAAAAACGCAACCACCTTCGGTAAAAACCTATCTTAGGTTTTGCCGAAAACTCGGGAAACTTGGTTTTGTGCGCAAACCACACGAATCACCCACGGTGTTTGCTGAGCGAGTGAGTCGGGCACGCCCAGATTTACGACAACCTGTTGCAAAAATTACCGGGCTTTTTGAATCCTTTTGTTACGCCGGGCAGGGCGACGAAAGAGAGCTTTACAGAACAGTGGCTCGTTTTCGTCCCGCTCGACTAGCCCGGCGTAAAATTTAAGGCTTCCAGGCTGCAGCACTCTTGTCGCCAAAACACTGCTCTAATAGCGATCAGCCATCATTTCCAGGGAGATCGGCTTGATTTTTGACGCATGACCGCAACAACCAAACGCTTCATACCTTGCCAGGCAAATCTCTTTCATTGCATTCGTTGCTACGGCTAAATATTTGCGCGGATCAAACTCAGATCTATTTTGTGCCATAAACCGCCTGATCGCGCCGGTGGACGCCAAGCGCAGATCCGTATCAATATTGATCTTACGAACACCATGTTTGATTCCCTCACAGATCTCCTCGACAGGTACACCGTAAGTCTCAGAAATCTCACCTCCAAACTCATTGATGACAGCCAGCCAATCTTGAGGAACCGACGAAGAGCCATGCATAACCAAGTGGGTATTGGGAATCGCCTGATGAATCTGTTTGATACGGTCTATAGCAAGAATATCGCCAGTAGGCGGTCGGCTAAACTTGTACGCGCCATGGGAAGTACCGATGGCTATAGCCAAAGCATCTACCTGGGTTTTCTCAACGAAATCACGGGCTTCTTCCGGATCAGTCAGAAGTTGATCATGCGACAGAGTGCCCTCTGCGCCAACGCCGTCCTCTTCACCCGCCTGGCCAGTCTCCAGTGAGCCGAGGCAACCCAATTCACCCTCTACCGAAACGCCGCAGGCGTGAGCCATGGCAACGACAGTACGAGTTGTCTCTACATTGTATTCATAGCTGGAGGGTGTTTTACCATCCGTCATCAAAGAGCCGTCCATCATGACCGAACTAAAACCTAACTGAATAGAACGCTGACATATCGCCGGGCTGGTACCGTGATCCTGGTGCATTACTACTGGAATATGCGGGAACTCCTCAATCGCCGCGAGGATAAGGTGACGCAAAAAAGGCGCACCGGCGTATTTTCTGGCTCCGGCAGAAGCCTGCACGATAACGGGTGCATCCAATTCATCGGCGGCTTCCATAATGGCTCGCATCTGCTCAAGGTTGTTAACGTTAAATGCGGGGACTCCAAAATCATTTTCTGCTGCGTAGTCGAGGAGTTGTTTGAGTGATACAAGCGCCATTTTTTATCCTTTTCTGGTCCGGTAAAAGCACCTAGCTTACACTGAAAACAGGTGATTCTCTAGCGGATCAAGTCCAATAATTGTGTAAAGTGGCTGATTGTTTTATCCGGCATTGATAGTGCAATTTTCTCACCATGGTTGTAACCATAATCAACCGCCACCACCGGGCAGCCAGCAGCTTTTGCTGCCTGCACATCGTTTTTGGAATCACCCACCATCAGGCAATTCGGCAGGGGAGTCTGGCAAAAGTCAGCGGCATGAAGCAATGGTGCAGGATGAGGTTTTTTATGGGCTAACGAATCGCCACTAAGGAACATGCAAAAAAATGGCTCGATGCCCAAATGTTGAATCAAAGGGCCTGTGAAATCACCCGGTTTGTTGGTGATACAAACCAT
>CBDUGR010000034.1:0-10800 GCA_965366515.1 uncultured Gammaproteobacteria bacterium
ATACCGCAGAAGGGACAGTCGCTAGAAAACCGACAAACAGATTTTCCAGATTCTCTAGTCCTTGTACCGGGCCTTCCGGTGTGTAAACAAGAGAACTCTCACTATAGTCGCTCAATATCTCCGCCATATTTCCATTCAGCAATGACTTCACGTGATGATCTAGTAATCGAGCGATAGCTATATCTTGATCCAATGGGGTTTCCTTTTTTGTCTTACTCAAACTAGATACCAATAACCATTGCCGCAACCGTGGTAAGGGTCCCGCCGACATTAATCATCATCGCGTTTCTTGCACCCTCGACCTGATAGTCCCCGGCGCTTTGCGTTACCTGCTTATAGCAATCGAGTGCCATGCGCACTCCGGTGCATCCAATAGGATGACCCGCGCCGAGCAAGCCACCGCTTGGGTTAACCGGAAAAGATCCCTGTCGCTCAATCGTACCCTCTTCAATAATTTGCCACGCCTTACCGGGTGCAGCTAAACCGCAATGATCCAATATCATATACTCGGTAATACTGAAGCAGTCATGCAGTTCAAGCGCATCAACCTTTTTGATGCTCGCCATACCAGCACGATCAATGGCACTGTCGATAGTTTTCTTTAGGTGCGGCATATAATGGGGGCTGCCGGACACTTGAGAGAGTCGACGCTTGACCGCCAATTCAGTGGGCATGGTGCTATGGGCAAAGCTTTTGATCCAGGGTATCTGCTCAAATTTCAACCCACGTTTGGTCGCGTATTCACGCGCGTAATCTTCGCTGGCTAAGAATAAAATTGCCGCGCCATCCGCCGTTCTGCATACGTCATGCACACGGAAATCGCTCATAGCCACCGGATTCACCTCTTCGTTGGCGGTAAAGCAGGCGTCTGTGAACGGATAATTTTTCCCTCTCGCATTGGGGTTTCGCTTGGCGTTATTAAGGTTAATTCGGGATATCTCACCAAGATGAGCATAGTCCAGCCCATAACGCTCCGCGTAGTCGCGTTGAAACTGGCTGAACAGATACGGCCAGACCCACTCCTCCTGGGTTCTTTCGGTCGGCCAGGCATGCGCTCCAATCGCCTGATCCAGCGTCGCAAATTCCTTGATGTCCGCAGTATCGACGCCCATCACCTCAACACCAGCAACACAGACTAAATCATAAAAACCCGCGCCAATATCCGAAATCGCTCCCAACATAGCCATAGAACCGGAGCAGCATGCCGCCTCATGTCGACTGGCGGGCATGCCAGCAAATTCTTCATTGGCCATGCCAAAAAATCCGCCCATCTGCGCATAGTGCGTTAACACATCACCTGAAGCATTCCCAATATGCCCACGCTCTACATCAGCCGGATCGATAGCGGTAGTAGTCAACGCTTGCTCCATGGTTTCACAAAAGAGATCAAATACCGTTTTACCTTCTTGGAACATATCACGGCTAAAATCCGATTGGGCACCACCCAAAATATAGGTTCGTGCGGACATGTTTTTCTCCTATTGAATTTTTACTATTCCAGTCTGGAAGGCTGTAGCGTTTTATAACCCTAACCAAGTGTTTGCATGACTCAATCCACCATCGACCACCAACGATGCACCATTGATGTAACTGGCATTGGGGGAGGCCAGAAACAATATTGCTTGCGCAATATCATCGGAGCTTCCCACTCGTCCACAGGGAACCCTCTCTGTCATCAATTGAAACAGTCCCGCCTTTTCTTCTTCTGTCGCCAACTGGTCGAGAATGGCGGTATCGATAACCCCTGGCAAAATACAATTGGCCCTCAGCCAGGGGAGATCACGCACGAGATGTTTGGTATATTTTTCCACACCGGCTTTGGCGCAAGAATACAAAAAATGATTTCCCCACTCCAAACGCGCCGCCACAGAGGCAATATTTATCACATTGGGAGTAAGGCTGACCCGCAACAACTCAAGACTGTGCTTGATCAATAACATGGGGCCGCGCAGATTAATGTGGAAATGCTGGTCAAAATCATCGGGAGTAAATTCCATCCCCACAAACCTGCCGACCCCCGCGTTATTGACCAGTACATCAACCCGGTCAAAACGCGCTTTGATCGTTGTCAGCGCTTTTTCTATTGAGCCCTCGCAGCCCAGATCACAGTGCACAGGAGTAAGATTGTCACCACAGCGCGAGTGTAATTCCTCTAGACCCACCTGATTCAAATCCAGCGCAATGACTAAACCACCCTGCTCTACAAAAGCTTGGCTGGTAGCCGCACCTATCCCCGATGCGGCGCCTGTCACCAGTATGGTTTTCTCTGTAAAGTTCACCTTGTTACCTGGCTCAATCATTCATAACGGTAGGTGAAATCAAGTCCGTAGCTGCGACGATCACCATAAAACAGTGGGATAAATCCAAATACACCCGAAAGATCGGTGCTATCGACAACGTACTCTTCATCCGCCAGATTGCGTCCCCAAAGCGCAACGTCCCAGCTGCCATCTTCCGCCAGCAGAGATGCTCGAGCACCGAATAAGTCATGATCACCCCTGGAACTGATCGTATCCTGCTCAAAGGCGTTAAAGAATCGCTCATCAGTATAGGCGTAGTCACCCTGAAGGCGTAATATCATCCCGTTCGATAACTGAATGTCATAAGCAAGCGCGAGATTGATATTCCATTCCGGAGCGCCAGGCAGCGCATTACCGGACAAATCACCGCCAACCGTGGATTCAAAGTCCTTGTATTGAGTGTCGAGATAGCCAAACCCAGCTGTCAACTCCAGGCCATCCACAGGGAAAGCCTTCACTTCCAGTTCAACGCCATAAATTTCCGCATCAGCGGCATTCTCCAACGCGAACACCAGGGGGTTTGCAGGGGTGCTACCTGAAACAAAGGTCAACACCTGTAACTCCGAATAATCATAATAGAAAGTCGCTAGATTCAATTGCAACCGGCTATCCATCAGCGTTGATTTCAAACCCAGCTCGTAGGCGATCAAATACTCAGGATCGACAGTGGTCACTTCGTTCGGATCAAAAAACGAACCCAGGTTAAATCCACCCGACTTAAACCCACGGGAAATGCTGGCATATGCCATGACATCTTCATTAAATTTATAATCCACCGCCAAACGCCCGGAAACAGCACTCCAATCATCAGAAAGTTTGGTCATCGGAATAATGGGTATCGGTGCAATATCGGGTGCTGCCGGATTAAATAAGTTAAGCACCACGGAACTGAAAAGATCCGCATCTTTTTCTTCATAGGTATATCGAATTCCCGCGTTGATAGACCAACCATTGCCGGCATCGTAGTTCAGTTCGGAAAACAGCGCGTAGGTGTTTGTTTCCCGCTGCGAACCCGCCAGCAAAGGCACCGCTATGCCTACCGGGAGATCACCAAAAAGATTGGCGAACGTGTCATACTGAATGTCCTCTGTCAGATAAAAAATACCTGCAACCAGATCGGTTTTTTCATTCAGCGTCATATTGATATTAAATTCCTGAGAGAATTGATCACCATCCGTTTCAAAACAGATTTCATCGAGGGAAAGCGGACTATGATCAAAGTCACCACAGTAATCAGTTTTACTATTCTCAAATGCGGTAATAGATTTTAAAGTTGTTTCACCCAGATCATATTCAATTTTCAGCGCCGCTCCTCGCGCATCAATATAGTGTCGATTTTTACCGTTGAAGTTTAGCTTCTCAGTGTCGCCTGGGGCAGGATCAGCATAACCAAGCACATTCGTATTACCGGGAAAAGTGCCGACTGGTTTACCCTGCTTAAAATCACTACGATCCACATGTGCATGAACGTTGAAATCGATCTGCAATGGGTCGGAAGGTAGATATCGAAGGCTGGCACGCCCGGAATGTGCTTCCACCGCATTGGCGTCTTTGCCATCAAACAGGTTTTCCCGATCGCCTTCGTTATAGTCAGTTTTAGCCGCCAGCCTGAGCATCAACCTGTCCGCCATCAGTGGTAAATTGAGATATCCTTCGAAATTTCTGCGCTCATAGTTACCGACAGTTCCACTGATACCTGACTGAAATTGATCAGTCGGCTTGTTTGAATGAAAAGCAAGGGCTCCACCGGTAGTGTTTCTACCAAAGAGAGTGCCCTGGGGGCCACGAAGCACCTCAATTCTTTCCAAATCATAGATCTGAGAAATTTGCGAGCCGGTCAAGCCCATCACCACATCGTCCACATAAACACTTACCGGACTCACCGTTGTCGCATTGAAATCATTATTACCCACACCACGTATAAAAATATTGGGCTGCCCACCAAAGGTTTTTATCTCAAGGTTTGGTACTTTTTCATCAATACTCAGAGTATCGCTAAAACCGTTTTCTTTGATTGAGCTGGCATCAAACGCAGTAATCGATATCGGCACATCCTGAACACTTTCAGATTTTTTCCGGGCAGTAACGATAACCTCTTCTATCCGGTAGCTTTTTGCCGTGTCTGCCAGCAGCGGCTGGCTGCTTAGCGGTACCCAGGCACCCACCAGGGCGATAACCCAATAGTGTTTGAATGCTGAATGACTATTTATCATTTACCTCTATCCTCCCGAATAAATGGAAACCCTCCTTTTAACCCCGCGAAAATCCTGTGCTTGCGACCTAAAGGAAGTCGTTTATTGGCCCTGATACGTGGCAATAAATTCTTTCACACCAGTATTGGTATAAAATCGACGAACCTAGAATATTGCAGAAAAGTACTTCGATTCTTTGACTGTAGGGAACAAATATTTAGACAATTGCGCATTAGTGGATAAAAATTAGTATCTATCTACACCGCCAAACACGCAACCCGTGGAGCATGACTCATGCCTCTAGAAATTGACTGGAAAGCCCAAAAACTTAATAAAAAAGAAGACTTTAAAGCCTTCAGCGAGCACTTGAGTGAAGTTCATTTTGATTGGAATATCAAGCAAGGGGAGGGGCTGAAAAGACAGATTACAGCCTCAATAAAAAAATACAGCTTTGGCGAATGTTTTGTTACAGACGTCATGGCATTACCCATTAAAGGCGAGCGCTCTCTGCCCAATAGTGGCACGACAAAGCCCTGTTATCTGATTATTTCCTACATACTCGATGGTACAGGTTACAGCATTTCAGTAGGTGATTCGCATACCTTTGTGAGGCGCGGCAATCTATTTATCTGGAATAGCAATCATCCGATGCAGTTCGAATCAAAAGAAAACATTCGCCAGATATCGATATTCATACCCGCTACCTACCACCGTGTGGCCCAGTCTTTGATCCGCCCGGATCGAATTTTGGTCCTTGACGATAATGACGTATTGTCAAACATCCTGCGCTCAACCCTGTTAACTCTGCGCAAAAATGCACACAAGGTAAGAACCAGCGAAGAGCGGCCCATCATCTGCTCGCTCCTTGACCTCACCAAGGCTTGCACCGAATCACGTTCAGCAACACAGTTGGTGAAAAACAAAAATCCACAGACTTTATTGCAGGAGGCACAGGAATATATCGAAGAAAACCTGTGCGATGTCGACATCGGAGTTCAGAGTATCTCAAGGGCACTAGGTGTCAGTAACCGCTACGTACACAAGCTGTTCGTCAGCACGGGTTTAAGCCTGACCAAAACGATTTCGGAAAAACGTACCGCTCAGGCAGCCAGGTATTTGTCAGATCCGGGACTCGATGAACTGACCATTACCGATATAGCCTTTATGATCGGCTTTAATGATTCTGCTTACTTTAGCCGAGTTTTTAAAGCCAAATATGGTCTCTCCCCAAAACTGTTCCGCCAGCGTAAATCCAGGTAAGCAGTCGGTGCTCGACCGACTATCAATCCTTATTCTCGCTCTCCGATGACCTTAGCCGACCTAAGCATTGATTCCTTTTGCCTCCAGAATGATTAGTGTTTTTTGCTAACAACTAGCAATTTACCGCCATTCGCCAACTCATCTGCAACCGATATAGTCTCCTCCCAATAGGGTAGAACTGGTCCTTTATCCTATTGCGAAGATCACCACGCTCAATTCCCAGAGCTTTGGAGTCAGCATAGTAGCAGTTATATTGGTAGTTCCTTTGCTGAAGAGCGTATCTAATAAATTCCGCGGGAGGAAAATATGAAGCTCAGCAGGTCAATTTATTCAACCCCAGTCGCACTGTTATCTGCGGCTGCGCTATTGTCGACAAACGCCTTTGCAGAAGACAAGGCTTTAGCTTTGGAGGAGGTTGTTGTCACGGCACAAAAACGTACTACTGATCTACAAACTACAGCGGCTGCCATCTCTGCGTACCGCAGCGAAGCACTGCTCAACCGTGGCATTAGCGATATTGAGGACCTTGGGCGAGCAAATCCGAGCATGGATGTCTCCCTGTACCAAGGTGAGGCACAAATCTATATTCGTGGCATCGGTTATTCCGGCATTATCGGCGGTACCGACAGCTCCAGCGCGCTACACCTGGACGGCGTTTACGTCTCCCGCTCCTCCTCCGCAGTACCGGGCTTTATGGATATCGATCGAGTAGAGGTGGTGCGTGGTCCTCAGGGCACACTCTATGGGCGCAATGCGACATCAGGCTCGATAAATCTAATCCACAAAAGACCGACTGAAGCGTTTTCCGCTGAAACAAAGCTCTCACTTGGTAATTACGAACACTACAAGGCCTTTGGCGCTATTTCTGGCTCGCTATCTGATAATCTCCGCGCACGCTTGGCCGTTCAGCTGGAAAATCACGATGGCTACACCGACCTGACACGGCTTAACGGATCCTCCGGTGAAGCGGAGGCAAAAGATGATTTTACCGCTCGCTTCACCTTGGAATATGATCTGAACGATTCCATCTTGGTCAGCCTATCAGGAGACTACTATGAAGCAGATGATACCCAGGTAGTCTGGCACCGTATGAACGCTGGAGCGCAAACCAATCCTTTCTTTCAGCAGTATATCGCTAATTTGGGTGGCGTTCTTTCCGAGAACTATTCACGCGACCTCTTCTCTGACTTAGAGCATGAAAATAACCCTCGCATATGGGGATTGACCGGTCGTGTGGAATGGGATATGGGTGACTACCAGCTCACTTCAATCACCGCATACCGAGAAACCAACCCCTTTAACCACGACGAAGGTGACTTCACCGCTGCCTTCGGTGTCGACCAGTTACGCGAAGAGGATCACAAACAGTTCAGCCAGGAATTCCAATTGAGTTCACCGCAGGATAATGCGCTTTCCTGGCTGGTGGGCTTCTACTATTTCACGGAAGAGAACGATGTCCGTAACGAATATTTTCTACCTTTTGTCGATGAAATGTTTGGTCTCCCGAGTGATGACAACTGTTGTCTTTTAGAGCTCAATGGCACCGGTGAAACCGACGCCTGGGCAATCTTTGGCGAAGCCACTTGGGATATCACTGACAATCTCGAATTAGTGGTCGGCGGTCGTTACAGTGAGGAAGAACGGGGCGGACGTAATGATGTGCTGTTAAGAAACTTTATTCCGGGGGTTTTAGACAATGTCGCGGTCTTTAAAGATGAAACCTTTGATTCCTTTACCCCGAAAGTGGGCCTTAATTATACGCTCAATGAAGATATTTTTGTTTACGCTTCAATTTCCGAAGGTTTCAAGAGTGGCGGTTTTAATGTCGGCAGCTACCAACAAACACCTTTTGAACCGGAAGAGATTCTGGCTTATGAGGTAGGTATAAAAGCAGACCTTTTTGATAACCGGCTACGCCTAAATTCTGCACTGTTTTTCTACGACTATGATGATCTGCAAATTCAGGATGTGGAAAACAACAATACCGTCGTCCGTAATGCAGCTAAAGCTGAAATATTCGGTCTTGAGCTGGAAGGAACAGCCTTGATAACAGAGAACTTTCAGGTGGACTTTGGTTTCGTCTGGCTAAGTGCCGAATTCACCGATGGCGCGTTGATGGATCCGAAAGCCCCCGCCCTGGGCATTCAGGAACTGGACGGAAACAACCTGTCACGCGCACCAGAATTCAAAGCAGTGCTAGGCGCGCAGTACGAGATCACTCTTAACTCAGGTAGTTCCCTTCAATTTAGGGTTGATTATTCCTGGCAGGATGAGGTGTTTTTCTCCGCTTTTAATGTGGGCGGACTGAGTGAGGATGCTTACGATTGGACTAAGGCTAAGGTGACCTATAGCTCCGCGGATCAAAACTGGTCTCTCGCGGCCTATGTGGATAATATTTCTGACGAAGAAGTGTTTACCAATGCAACTTTCTGGGGCGATATCGTTGACTCAGTTGCTGCAGGCAGCCTAGCGCCACCCAGAACCTATGGTGTAGAACTTAATTACAACTTCTGACCAATTACATCATCCTGTCTAATTGATAAGGAGAGATCTATGCCGGCAACACTGGAACAAAGAATCGGTATTCTTGAAGACATAGAGTCGATTAAAAAACTTAAAGCCTCTTATTGCTATCTCGCCGATGCGGGTATGCAAGACGCCAACTTAATGGAGGATTTCGCTGACCTCTTTGTTCCAGATATTTGGGTAGATTTTGAGTTCCTTGGCACTTATCACGGAAAGGAGTCCGTGGTTGCCTTTTATCGGAACCAGGTGGCCGCACTACTCTCCTATTCTGCGCATATGGTAACTAATCCCCGTATCGAAGTTAAAGGAGATCTAGCCGAGGGCGACTGGTACGTTATCGTTCCGTTAACGGTTAGAGATACCGGACAGGCCGCCTGGTTACAGGCTCGCTATCAGGAGCAGTATCAAAAAATCGATGGCTACTGGAAATGGCGTTCCATTACCGCACGCTTTGACCATATAACGCCCTTTGACCAAGGCTGGTCCAAAACCCGCTTAATGGATGAGTTTTTACCTTAGCGGGCTGTTAGGGCGAAAGGCTGCATAAGTTAGCTGTTACTCATACTCTGTAAAAATCCAGGAAAACCAGCATGTCCTATTTTGATATCAATCTCGATCTGTCTTGGGAAGAAAAAGAGATAAAGAGCACCGCCCATCGTTTTGCAAAAGAAGTACTTCGTCCCGTTTCAATACAACTGGATAAAATGAGTGCAGAAGAGGCCATTGCGCAGGACTCACCACTGTGGGGGGCGTTACAGCAATGCTATGCCATGGGATACCACAAAGCCTTACTTCCTGAATCCGTGGGTGGCGGTGGATTCTCGCCACTACAAGCACACATTTTGTTAGAGGAGATGTTATGGGGAAGTATGGGTATCAGCACCACATTGTTTCTCAGCACCTGGGTTTTTAATACTCTCTTGGCAATGGGCGACGACCGGCTAATACAGGAATTCGTCATACCCTTTTGTGAATGCGAGGATGCCAGTATCCGGGGATGCTGGGGCATTATTGAGCCGGACCATGGTTCAGACATACTGTTGACCGATGAAGAGTATTTTTCCAAGCCGGGTGTTAGAGGACAGGTTAGAGCTTACCTAGATGGTGACGAATGGGTTTTAAATGGGCAAAAAGCAGCCTGGGTTTCCGCATCACCTATTGCCACCCATTGTAAGCTGAACCTGCAAATCGATGATTCACTGGGGCTATCTGGCGGTGGTGTCTGTATTGTACCGCTTCACCTTCCTGGCGTTTCAAAAGGCAAGCCATTGGAAAAGTTGGGGCAGCGTGACCTCTCCAACGGCGAAATATTTTTTGAAGATGTGAGAATTCCAAAGCATTACATGTTCGTCGAACCGGATCAGTATGCGCAATCAATTAAAACCAATTTAGGGTTTGGCAACAGTTTTATGAGTGTCATGGCATTAGGCATTGCCAGAGCATGCTTCGATGAAAGTTTTGAATATGCACAGCAACGCATCCAGGGTGGCAAAGCGCTGGCCGAGCACTCTTCAATGAAGATTAGACTGCATAAAATGTTTAGCAAAGTTGAAGCAATACGAGCCTTTAGCCGTGCGGTGTGGAATCTCAATTCCAGCATCTACCCGCCACTTTCGGAGTACGCCTACGCTGCCAAAACCTATTGTACTGAAGCCACTGTTGATATTGCTTATGAGGCGGTCCAAATTCATGGAGCCAACGGCATTACCAAAGAATACCCCGTCGAGAAATTCTATCGTGACGCTCGATTACTCACTATAGAAGATGGTGAAAACACTACGCTGAATCGGGCTGGCGGGGCTATTCTCAATAACACCTATCCTCGTACAGAAGTACAAAAAACCATTTAGAACAGATCGGACCAAATAAACCAATGGATCTAAATCTCACTGAAGAACAAGCCATGATACAAAGCATGGCGCGTAAGTTTTCTGAAAACGAGCTTGCACCCACCGCCCACCTTTTGGATAAACAACCTGGTTACCAAGGATTACTGGCGAATTTAAAGAAATTGGCAGAACTTGGCTTTATGGGGCTCAATGTCGACGCTGCCTATGGTGGAACTGAAGCCGGGACTGTCGCTTTTAGCCTCGCCATGACTGAAATAGGGCGTGGTTGCGCTGCCACTGCGGCCACCATGTCCGTTACCAATATGGTGGGCGAGTTGATTCAAGCTATCGCCAATAAAGAGCAAAAAGATCGCTATTTACCGAAATTATGTAATGGTGAATTCCTAGCCGGATCTTTCTGCTTATCCGAACCGGGAGCGGGCTCGGATCCTTCCGCAATAACCACAAAAGCTAAGCTGGAAAACGGCGAATGGGTACTCAACGGTGCCAAAGCCTGGATTACCAGCGCCGCCTATGCCGGTATATTTGTGGTTTGGGCGGTAACCGACCCAGCAGCCGTCAAGGGTAAGGGTATCTCCTGCTTTCTGGTTGAAAGAGATACACCCGGTCTTTTGGTTGGAGCCGCTGAGAAGAAGATGGGGCAACGAGCATCCAGCACTAACCCCGTAATCT
>CBDUGR010000035.1:0-10729 GCA_965366515.1 uncultured Gammaproteobacteria bacterium
AGAATCATCAATAACCAGATCTCCTGCTCGAATGATGACACCACCTATTAAGCTGCTATCTACCTGCTGAATGATACTGACTTCCTTTTGCCACTTACTTTTGAGCTTCTGTGTCAGGATATCCTGCTGTTCCGCAGTCAATTCGAAAGCCGTAATCACTTGAACATCAATAGCCTGTTCTTTCTGCGCTTTCATCACCTCAAACGCCTGACTAATGGCTGGCAGGGCAGCTAATCTCTTATTTTCTGCCAATATTGTGATAAAGTTCTTCACTCCATCATTCAAATCGGCACCACAAACATCAATGAAGAGTTCAGCCTTTCTGGCACTGTCTAGAGCAGGGCTGGCCAGCAATTGCTTCATATCAGGATCACTGGTGACTGCCGCAGCCAAAGCAAGTGCTTCTGACCACTGGGATAATTCTGCACTCTCTGTGGCATGCTCAAACGCCGCTTTAGCATAGGGTCGAGCAATGGTACTGACTTCTGCCATGATATGGACCTATAGTTCCGCTGCCAATTTATCGAGCAGTGCTGAATGGGCTTTAGCATCGACACTTGAACCCAATACTTTCTCTGCACCTGCGACCGCTATTTTAGCCACTTGCGATCGAAGTTCCTCTCGAGCCCTATTGAACTCTTGTTCAATCTCTGCCTGTGCCGCTTTGAGCAGGCGATCGCCTTCTTCGCGCGCCTGATCTTTAGCTTCATCGACCAATTGGCTAGACCGCTTATGCGCCTGATCAATAATTTCGGCAGCCTGTTGCTTGGCTTCCTTTAATTGATCCATCGCTTTTTCTTGAGCTAACTCTAGGTCTCTTTCAGCACGGTCTGCAGCACTTAGGCCATCCGCAATTTTTTTGGTTCGCTCAGCCAACACACTGATTAGTGGCGGCCAAATGAACTTCATGCAGAACCAGACGAAGATCACAAACGTCAACATCTGTCCTATGATAGTTGCATTAATATTCACAAAGCACCTCTCGCTTATCGCTAGGGTTTATATAAAAGACCGAGCTTTAAACGACAGCAAACAGAATATAAAGCGCGATACCCACACCGATCATTGGAACCGCGTCAACCAGACCCATCACGATGAACAACTGGGTACGCAGCATAGGGATCATTTCCGGTTGGCGCGCAGCACCCTCCAGGAATTTTCCGCCCAATACACCAATACCTACAGAAGCACCCAGGGCAGCAAGACCCATTAGTATGCCGCCAGCCAAGTACAATAATGCAGTTGCGAGTTCCATTTTTACTCCCGTTTTTCTAACAGTTAATTAAAATTTAGTTAAATAGTTAGTGTGACGATTCGTGTGCCATACTCAGGTACACGATAGTCAACACCATAAAAATAAAGGCCTGTAGCAGAATAATCAGAATATGAAAGACTGCCCATGCCCACTGTAAAACACCACCAAACAAGCCAACCACCAAACCACCGCTATACATTAACGCGATTAGAATAAAGATCATTTCGCCAGCGTAAAGGTTACCGAATAACCGCAGCCCAAGTGACACGGGCTTGGAGATCAGATTAACACCCTCCAAAAACAGATTAAAAGGCAACATCCATTTACCGAACGGGTGTAAGGTCAGCTCGCCAAGGAAACCCCCGAGCCCTTTAATTTTAATGCTGTAATACAGAATGAGTAAAAACACTCCCAACGCCATACCCAGCGTTGCATTGGGATCAGTTGTCGGAACCACCTTAAGAAAGTGAATACCTGCGAGTTGCGCAGTATGTGGAATCAAATCGACTGGCACCAGATCCATCAGGTTCATCAAAAAGATCCAGATGAATATGGTTAGTGCTAAAGGTGCTATCAAGGCGTTACGGCTGTGGAAAATATCATTAACGCTGCCATCTACAAACTCAACGACCCACTCCACAAAGTTCTGCATACCCGAAGGAGTATCAGAAGTGGCTTTGCGTGCAGCACCCCAAAAGATCAGTGAAAAAATGACTCCCAATAGAACAGAAAATCCTAGGGTATCTACGTTAAACGCCCAAAACCCCATTTCTCCGGCTTCCTGTGCGCTGTGGGCAAAACCCCAGCTGCCATCAGGGTGCTGACCAAAGGTCAGATTGGTCAGGTGGTGCGTGATATAACCTTTGGTTGTTAGTGCTGCGTCAGTAGCCATTCGTATTATTTCTGTTCCGTTGGTACGCGTTAATACTTACAAAATTTGGTTACAGATTCGTTTAGGCCCACTGCATCAGTTTAATCGCCTAAACAACAGGGGGGCTATCCAGCTAATCAGCTGCGATATAAAAAATGCAGCAATGAAAAGTAAAAAATCCAGCCCTTTAAAGGTTACGATGGTGATGACAAACAAAAATAACGTTAACACCAACTTCGATAATTCAGCCCTGTATGCCGTTTGAAGGATATTATGTGCCGTTTGTCTTACCCGGATTCGATAAAAATACATCCAGATAAATAAACCACTGCCTGCCAAGCTAATCAGACCACCAAGCAGTATCGACAAAGCCTTATCGATGCCGGCGAAACCAAAGCCAATAGCGGTTAACACCAGTGTTACACAGAGTTGCGCAAGTGCAATTCGATAAACTGGTGGGTTAACCTGCGTAATCGATCGGTTGATCCCGGTTCACCCCAAATATCGTAACCATTAAATAAATGGCCAATTGAGCAATAAAAGCACATAACCTGCCTTCCAACAGGGCGCGTAGTATATGAGCAATTGCACTGCCAATCAAGCTTTAATGCGCTGCAGGTCAAGGATGAAACTACTCGACAGAGCAGTCATCCCAAGCAGTACAATACAGCCACTCCTTAATTGGGTTAATCAGGGCGAACACCCGCTAGGCATCTAGGGTTGAGCAGTTATAGCCTGTTTATTTTCCCAGATTAAAAACCATCAAAAAAATTATAATGGTTCCTTACATTTTGTTTAATTATAACGTGCATAAACGGGCTTTATTTGATGTGCTCCAGAATCCCGTCGAGCTCTTCGGTGGAATTATACTTAATGACCATTTTACCCTTTCCCTTGGACCCATGCTGAATAACAACCGACGATCCCAGTTGATCGCTCAAACGCTGCTGTAATAATTTAATATCCGGATCTATTGCCGACACACCTTTAATACCGACTTTTTGCGTCAACAGTTTTTTTACCAGCGCCTCTGTTTGTCGTACCGATAACTGCTTGCTGGCAACATCTCGTGCTGCTCCGGTCTGTTGTACTCCCGACAAAGCCAGCAGGGCTCGCGCATGCCCCATATCCAGTTTGCCTGTTAACAGTAGCGTCTTTACCTCCTCATTCAAGCCATTTAAGCGAATCAGGTTGGCAACAGATGCTCTTGACTTACCAACGGCATCGGCCACCTGCTGCTGTGTAAGCTCAAATTCATCCTGAAGCCGCTGCAGAGCTACAGCTTCTTCCATCGGGTTCAGATTCTCCCTCTGGATATTCTCAATGAGCGCCATTGCAATAGCTGTCTCGTCCGTCACATTGCGGATTATGGCGGGAATCTCATCAATGCCTGCCAGTTGTGTTGCCCGCCAACGCCTTTCTCCAGCGATAATTTCATAGCGATGGTCGGCGATAGCCCTAACCACAATAGGCTGCATCACACCCTGCGCTTTGATTGAGTTGGCTAACTCTTGAAGCGCCTCTGGTTCAATTTCCTTACGCGGCTGATATTTACCTCTTTGTATTAAATCTACCGGTAACCGGGATAGCTTTTCCTGTTCGGTCGACGATGTTGGAGCTGCTGTTACGTCATTTATATTTCCCAGCAAAGCATCCAAGCCTCGTCCTAAACCCCTTTTTTGTGTTGCCATTATCTTTTCCTGGTTATCTAGACTGCAACCGCATGTTGCGATCTGGATTTTCTTAGTATTTCCCCAGCCAACGCCAGATAGGCCAGTGCTCCCCTCGATTTTCGGTCATAGATCAGCGCCGGCAATCCATAACTGGGCGCTTCGGCCAAGCGTACGTTACGGGGTATCACCGTATCGTAAACCTTTTCACCAAAATGACTGACCAGTTGATTCGAAACATCTTTACTCAAACTGTTACGGGGATCATACATGGTTCGTAATAAGCCTTCGATTTTCAGCTTTGGGTTAGCACCACCCGCTATTCCATTAATAGTACTAATTAATGCCGTTAATCCTTCCAGGGCATAATACTCACATTGCATTGGAATAATAACGCTCTGTGCAGCCACCAGCGCATTTACGGTCAGCATACTTAGAGATGGGGGGCTGTCTATAATGATATAGTCGTATTCATCTTTAACGGTTGACAGTACATCGCGCAATCGATTTTCCCTGTTTTCAAGGGACATCAGCTCGACCTCGGCCGCTGTTAAATCGGCATTCGCCGGCAACAAATCA
This sequence comes from uncultured Gammaproteobacteria bacterium, assembly GCA_965366515.1. Taxonomy (GTDB): domain Bacteria; phylum Pseudomonadota; class Gammaproteobacteria; order Pseudomonadales; family IMCC2047; genus JAJFKB01. The sequence goes on from CBDUGR010000035.1 coordinate 4,376, forward strand.
AATCCTGCTGCTGTTTTTTTTATAATTGCCTGTGTAATAACACAGCGCCCTGTTAACAGATCGTAAACGGAATATTCCAGCTGGTTTTTATCAGCACCGCAACCCATAGTTGCATTGCCCTGTGGATCCAGATCTACCATCAATACTTTTCGTTTAATCGCAAACAATGATGCAGACAGATTCACGGCGGTGGTGGTCTTTCCCACACCACCTTTTTGGTTGGTCACTGCAATAATTTTACCCAAGGATGCCCCCGGTGCTTATTAGTTTGATTTCTTTAACACGACTAAATGTCGTTGTTCCGATAGAAAGGGCACCTTTAACGGCTGTATCCTCACTAAACAAGCGCTGGCTGGAAGGCTTGCTATCTCCTCTTCTGGAGACTTTCCTTTCATCGCATAGAACTCGCCCAGTTCGCCGAGTAAATGCTCCGTATTCTTTACAAAGTCTGCCAGTGTAGAAAAAGCTCTTGATATAATCACATCAAATGGGCAATCAATAATCAGATTTTCCACCCGCTGCTTAACGACGTTACAGTTATTTAAACCTAACTCCAGTTTAGCCTGTGTCATAAACCGAGTCTTTTTGCCATTACTATCGAGCAAAGTAAAGTCTTTATCTGGAAATACTATACTGAGTGGTATCCCTGGTACTCCCGCGCCCGAACCTACATCCAAAATATTCTGTGCCTGCTGATTAAAGCCATCTTTTAATACCAGGCTATCCAGCAAATGGTAAATCACCATTTTTTCCGGCTCTCTGATCGCCGTTAAATTGTAAGCTCTATTCCATTTAACCAGTAAATTAATATAAGCTTCGAGTTTATGCAGTTGCTCTTTCGAAAGTTTCAGCTGTAAACGCTGACAGCCTTCGCCAATCTTTTTTGCAATCGACTCCACAACAATCCCCAACTAAGCGCTCTTGCTCTCCAGAATGTTTTTCTTCTTTAGATAAATCAAAAGTAACGAAATTGCCGCCGGTGTGATTCCTGGTATACGTGACGCGCTGGCTATTGTATCCGGACGCACCTGCTGTAATTTCTGTTTCACCTCATTGGATAATCCAGCGATCCGATCATAATCTAAATCTTCAGGTAAAGGCGTATTTTCCTGACGTCGCAATCGTTCTATTTCGCCCCTCTGACGTTCGATATAACCTTCGTATTTGGCCTGTATTTCCAGCTGTTCCGCGACCTCATCATCTGCAACCCCCTGGCCTTTAATCGACTGAATATCTTTATAGGTAATCTCGGGACGTCTCAACAACTCCATCAAAGAGTGCTCGTGGCTTATTGGTTTTTCCAATTTATCTGTCAGCAGTTCGCTTTCAGAACTTGCTGGTTGAATCCAGGTTGATTTTAAACGCTGCTGTTCACTGGTAATCATTTCCTGTTTTTTATTGAAGTGCTGCCATTGTTTCTCACCCACGAGACCCAATTTATATCCCTGCTCTGTGAGTCTCAAATCTGCATTATCTTCGCGCAGCAATAACCGGTATTCAGCCCTACTGGTAAACATGCGGTAAGGCTCACTGGTCCCCAATGAAATCAGGTCATCCACCATCACACCGATATAAGCTTCATCACGAAGCGGATGCCAGCCTTCTTTGTCCAGTGCCTCCAGCGCAGCATTCAATCCCGCCAAAAGTCCTTGAGCACCAGCCTCCTCGTAACCCGTAGTTCCATTAATCTGTCCAGCAAAATAAAGACCCTTTAAAGATTTTACCGCCAGCGTCCTGGTTAAATCCTGCGGGTTAAAAAAATCATACTCAATCGCGTATCCGGGTCGGGTTATATGGGCATTTTCAAACCCTTGAATGGAACGCACAAAATCCAGCTGCACATCAAATGGCAGGCTGGTTGAAATACCGTTCGGGTAGATTTCGTGGGTATTTAGTCCCTCAGGTTCAACAAATATCTGGTGTGAGCTCTTGTCAGAAAATCGGTGGATTTTATCCTCAATCGATGGGCAATAACGTGGCCCAACACCCTCTATTACTCCCGTATACATTGGAGATCGATCTAGTCCAGCTCGGATATAGTCATGCGTCTTTTGATTGGTGTGAGTAATAAAACAGCTCACTTGTTGTGGATGCATTTCCCGTGAACCCATAAAAGACATCACAGGTAGAGGGGTATCTCCGGGCTGCTCCTGCAACTTCGAGAAATCAACTGAGCGCGCGTCAATTCTGGGTGGAGTACCCGTTTTCAAACGATCAACGCGCAGCGGTAATTCTCTGAGTCTCTGGGCTAACGCAATGGATGGTGGGTCTCCGGCACGGCCGCCTGAATGACTCTGCAATCCGATATGAAGCAACCCTCCAAGAAAAGTACCAGCCGCTAAAACCACCGTCTTAGCGGTAAACTTAACTCCCATTTGTGTAACCACACCTGAAACGCGCTCTCCATGAACAATCAGGTCATCCACGCCTTGCTGAAAAATATCAAGGTGCTGTTGATTTTCCAGGATGTGTCGAATGGCAGCTTTGTAAAGTGTGCGATCAGCTTGAGCTCGAGTGGCTCTTACGGCAGGACCTTTTCTGGAGTTAAGTATTCGAAACTGTATTCCTGACTGATCAGTTGCAAGCGCCATTGCTCCGCCCAGCGCATCAATTTCTTTTACCAAATGACTTTTACCGATGCCACCAATAGCCGGATTACAGGACATTTGTCCGAGCGTTTCGATATTGTGCGTAAGCAATAGCGTAGACGCGCCAACTCGAGCTGCCGCTAACGCAGCTTCCGTTCCGGCGTGGCCACCTCCGATTACAATCACATCATATTGCTTAGGGTAATCCAACTAAACTCTCACAATTACGGTGGAAAAGGGACACTAGTATAATGTTTCAGGCCTAAATGGAAAGGGGCGCACAGTGAATAATATAAGAGCCATTATTTTGAATTTGTTGGTGCCTTATAATATTAATATATTATTTAATACTTTAATTACTGTTATTACTATTAGAGAGGTTCAGATTTATGTATAACCGTATAAAACCATTTAAAATCAGTTTGATAAGACTAAATAGACCCTGTTTAAAACTACTGGTATTGTCTCGTATATATAGGTTTGTAGCTGTGGATAAGTAGTAGCTTTATCCACAGGCTGAAACTATGCACAATTTACTAAGACCTTATGACTATTCGAATTCACAGCTTATAGACAGGGTTTAATGGCTAAATAAAATCACTTTCCAATACAAAAACTGGAAAATATTCTGCCCAAAAGATCATCGTTAGTGAAAGCTCCGGTAATTTCTGAGAGGCTTTGTTGTGCTAAACGTAGGTCTTCAGCGAGCAATTCTCCGGCGTTGGCGCTTTCCAGCTGTTGTTTGCCGCTACCCAGAAGTTTTAATGACTGCTGAAGCGCAACCAGGTGTCTCCTGCGAGCACTAAAAGAACCTTCTGTAGAGCCGCCAGTAAAGCCCATACAGGATTTCAGGTGCTGTCTTAGAAGATCCAAGCCCTGTCCCTCTTTTGCGGATAATCTTATTATAGGGAATGGGTTATCTGTATTTCGCTCAATTAATTTTACTGGCAGTTTTGAGCGATCCACTTTATTTTGGATAATGGTGATTTTTTCGAGGGAGTCTAGCTGATCTATAAATTCAGGCCAGATGTCGTGAGGGTGAGTAGCTGTTAAAGTGCTACTATCAACCACCAATAAAATCCGATCGGCCTGTTTGATTTCTTGCCAGGCTCTTTTTATACCTTCCTGCTCTATAGTATCCCCACTTACTCTTAACCCCGCAGTATCAATAACATGTAAAGGCATGCCGTCAATTTGAATATGCTCACGAAGTAAATCTCTGGTAGTGCCAGGTATGTCTGTAACAATCGCGCTATCTCTACCAGAGAGCTGGTTTAACAGACTGGATTTTCCGGCATTCGGTAAGCCGGCCATTACCACCGTCATCCCCTCGGTTAAAATCGTGCCAAAACTGGCTTGCTCTATGACCCTCTGTAATTTTGATATGATTTCATTAAGCTCTGAAAGTATTCTACCGTCAGCCAGGAAATCTATCTCTTCTTCCGGAAAATCAATAGCGGCTTCGACATAGAGTCGTAATTGAATAAGAGCCTCTACCAGGGCATTAATACGTTTTGAAAAATCGCCCTGGAGTGTTCGTAAAGCGCTTTGGGCCGCCTGCTCGGAACTACTGTCAATCAGGTCAGCAATGGCTTCTGCCTGAGCCAAATCCAGTTTATCGTTAAGGAAAGCGCGCTCTGAAAACTCTCCGGGACGGGCCATACGAGCACCGGCAGCTAGGATATTTTTAATTAACACATCAACAATTACCTGGCCACCATGGCCCTGTAATTCCAGTACGTCTTCACCAGTAAAAGATTGTGGGCCCGGAAACCAAAGAGCAATACCCTGGTCAATTACTTGGTTGTTTTTTGTACCTATCGTGCCGTAAAAAGAGGTGAGAAGCGCGTAACGTGGCGATATGTCCTGTTTTAATAGCTTTTTAGAAATAGCTTTCGAGAGGGGGCCTGAGATACGCACAATAGCCACCCCACCACGACCAGCTGGAGTGACCTGTGCTACGATTGTGTCGCTATCTGTAACTATCATGCTGGTATCTTTCTGAAACTCACAATAATTTGATTTTCAGGCAGCATCTTAATAATTGCTTGGTGTTGCTTCTGCTCTATTTTATTTTCCCTTTGCTGCCGCAGCCTGTTCTATTCGGCGGGTAATGACCCATTGTTGAGCAATTGATAAAACGTTATTCACTACCCAGTAAAGAACGAGGCCAGCCGGGAACCAGAGGAAGAAAAAAGTGAACATGATCGGCATCATCTTCATAACCTTGGCCTGCATCGGATCGGGGGGCTCTGGGTTCAGTGTTTGCTGGAAGAACATGGTGGCACCCATTATAATCGGTAGAATGAAGTAAGGGTCTTTGACCGACAGATCATTTAGCCAGAACATAAAGGGCGCTTGCCGCAATTCAACACTTTCTAATAAAACCCAATATAGTGCAATAAAAACAGGCATTTGCACTAAAATAGGCAAACAACCTCCCAGGGGGTTTATTTTTTCCTTTTTGTAGAGCTCCATCATGGCCGTAGACATTTTTTGTCGGTCGTCACCAAATCTTTCTTTGAGTCGCTGTAATTCGGGGCCGACACGGCGCATATTGGCCATGGACTTATAACTGGTAGCGGACAACTGAAAGAAAAGTAGTTTTACTACCAGGGTAGTAAAGATAATGGCCCAACCCCAATTACCAAAAAAACCATGCAAGGTAGAGAGTAACCAGAATAAAGGTTGTGCAATAAACCAAAGCCAGCCATAGTCGACCGTGAGCTCCAGTGATGGTGAAATTTCACTTAATCTATTTTGTGCTTTTGGTCCGACATAAAGTTCGGCACCGGTACTTGCGGTGGAGCCAGGGGCGACTGTCACAGCGGGACTTACCAACCCTGCGATATTTTCTCCCTTACTGTTTTTACGTGTTTGATAATTATGCTGTAACTCTCTGTCGGGCACCCATGCGGCTACAAAATAGTGTTGCAGCATAGCAATCCAGCCACCGGTATTCTTTAGCTTTAATGGTGTTTCAGCAAAGTCATCGAAATCCAGTTTTTCATAGCGCTTGTCCACAGAGGTGATGGCTGCTCCGACGAAAGATTTCATACCCATGCTCGTTGTCTGGCTAGGGTCCGGGCTATTATCTCTTTTAAATTGTGCAAAAAAGTTTGCCTGCCATGGTTCTGCGGATTGGTTGTCGATCAGATACTCAACCTTAACCAAATAGTCGCCGCGCAAGAATTTATAGCGTTTGGTAATGCTTATCTTGTCTTGACTGCTATAAGTCAGATCAACAATCAGTTCATTCTGCCCATTTTCTAATACATAGTTTGCTTGTTTGGTCTGGAATAAGGGCCGCCCCGCCGGATTTGCGTCGGGACCGTTGGTGCCGATCAAGCCGCTTTGAGCGATATAGGTTCTTTCTGAATTTTGTTCAAGCAGCACAAACGGATCTTTAGGCTGGTTAATTAATCTTGGGTAAGCACGCAGAGCGGCGTAGATAATATCGCCGCCTACAGGATCTATCTGTAATGACAATACATCCGTATTAACGGTTATTCTATTATTAACAGCTTTTCTAACGGCAGGCAGAGTCTCAGCGGTTGTAGGGACGTCTTTAGTAGCCTGTGCAGATATGGCTGTTGGCAGGTCTGTGACTATTTCCGTTTGTGTTCCTGTAGCTGCTAGCTTTTCAGACGTGTCCCCTTGCTCTAGGGATACCGGAGTCACAGGAACTGGCTGACCATAGTCCTCATTCCAGGCTTGTAATAGCAGATAACTAACAACTGCGAGCGATAAAATAAGAACTATACGT
>CBDUGR010000036.1:0-10690 GCA_965366515.1 uncultured Gammaproteobacteria bacterium
CCCGCAAGTCCATGCCTTTATCGAGATCAAGCGCTGCGCCATTGAGGCTCATGGAATTGAAAAGGTTTATCAACGTGTCACTGAAGCATTAATGCCGGTATTTGACCAGTGCACCTTAATCAGTTTTTCTGTCGAATTTATAGCCTACGCACACGACCTGGCCTGCCCCAATATCGGTCTGGTCATAGAGCGCTGGAAACAGCTCAACAGTGAGCTTTTTGCACGACTGAAACCCCAGTATGTATTCTGTAACCAGAAACGTTTGCCGAGATCAGGTCATCTACATATAGAGGGTTCGCAACTGGTAGTTTATGAAATCGACAACCCGGCGACCGCTATTGAATTGCAAGAACGCGGAGTTCAGCTGATTGAAACCTTTGCTTTTGTTGAATTACAAAGTGCTCTGGATGAGCATTTTCGGATAACCTCCGATGCAAGTCTATGACCTGGTAGTGATCGGTGGCGGCATCCACGGTGCCGGTGTGGCGCAAGCTGCCGCCGCTGCCGGTTATCGTGTATTGATTCTTGAACGTAACAGCTGGGCGGCAGGTACATCCAGCAAATCCAGCAAACTTATACATGGCGGACTGCGCTACCTGCAATCGGGTCAGTTTCAACTGGTTTGGGAATGTTTGCGCGAACGCGAACTTCTGCTTCGCATTGCGCCAGATTTGGTGAGTCGATCAGACTTCTATATACCGGTCTATAAACAATCGAAGTTCCCAGCTTGGCAAATTGGGCTGGGTCTGATGCTTTATTCATTGTTTGCCGGATTTAGGCCAGGTTGCCGCTTTGAACAATTATCAAAAAGCGAATACCCAACGCTGGCACCATTACGCCTTAATGATTTAAAAACTGTGTTTCGCTATCAGGACGCTCAAACTAATGACCTTCAGCTCACGCAAGCAGTCATCTCATCAGCCCGTGCGCTAGGCGCCACTACCGCTTGCCCTGCTCGTTTCATATCAGCAAACCAAACAACCGACGGTTATAGCGTGTGCTATCAGGAGGAGGATGAGGTAAAGCATGTAGATTGTCATTGCCTGGTCAACGCCGGTGGCCCCTGGGTCAACCAGATTGCACAGCGTATTATCCCACATCCGCAGCCGCTCAAAATTGACCTCGTTCAAGGGTCACACGTATTACTTCGCGGTTCACTTGCCAATCATTGTTTTTATTTGGAAGCCCCTCAGGATCAACGTGCGGTATTTGCCCTCCCTTGGTACGGTAATACGCTGGTGGGGACCACCGAAACCCTGTTCCAGGGTGATCCAGACGAGGCATGCCCGCTACCTGAGGAAGAAACCTACTTGCTCGAAACGGTTCGCCATTATTTTCCTGAATTTGAAATTGATATTCTCGACCGCTTTGTGGGTCTACGGGTATTGCCGCACTCCGATAGACGATTTTTTAAGCGATCACGTGAAACCCAATTGAACGTCGATCAACAGGTTATAGGCATCTATGGCGGAAAATTAACCAGTTACCGTTCGACCGCAGAAAAGGTCGTACGTCAGATACAGAAAATATTGGGCAAACGAACTCGAATCGCAAACACTCGAAATCTTCAGCTCAAACTTGAGGCAAACGAAGATTCAGCTCCTGACGCCAGCGGGTATAACGCTGATTGATATGATCCATGCCCGTTGCCGAGGCCGTGAATGTATCACCTGACCGACAATCCCACTGACTCTGGCAGCCCGCCAACCAATAGGCGGCGCCTTGCGCGCTTGCCTCAATTAATTTGGGGCGAACTACTTTAAGCCCGCTCAGATCGGCAAGCTTCTGACACAGACTGTCCAGCTGTGATAAGCCTCCCGTTAAAATAACCTGTGTGGGACAAAACTCATTTTCTTTCATCAATTCCAGATTGACCTGTAGCAAAAAGAGAACGCTTTCCAACACCGCGACCATTCTTTGCTGTTCGTTACCTTCACCAATAAACTCGGTTGCTATATCACACCAGTAGGGTGAACCCAGGCCAGCGACTCCATTCATAAACAGAGGCAGCTCCAGATATTGTTGCGCCCACTGATCGAGGCTGCTGATATCTTGAACACCGAGCGCACCCTTTGCCCAATCCAGTGCAGTGGCGGCCGCGTTAACCGTACCCTCTACTACATAGAGCGCGCTTTCTTTTTTATGAACCAGACTCCGTAGCAATTTGCTTGGCACAGTTGCGCTATCGAGCCACTGTGCATTAACGAACGCACCTGTCCCGATATTGATATAAGCGGTATCGGGTCTTAATGCGCCTGTCGCAAATAGGGCCGCCGACTGGTCACCATTCACCAGGTTCAGAGGTAGGGTTTTCCGATCAAATGGAAGGTCACCAAACTCATGCTCAGTAGCAACTATATTCGGTAGTATTTGCTCTGGAATACCAAAAGCTGCCAGCAACCAGGGATCCCAGGATTGGCTATCTGCATTCCACAGCAGGGTACGGGATGCGTTGGCAGGATCTACCTGAGGCGTTTTATTTCCCGTTAACCGGGCAATCAGATAACAGGCCAGCGGCCCACAAACCAGGCGCTTTTCAAGGCATGCTTCACGCACCGCAGGAACATGGTCCAGGCACCATCGTATTTTGCTAGCCCCATAGTGTGGAGTTAGTCTTAAACCGGTTCTATGATGAATTTCTGCCTCGTCGAGCTTTTGTTCCGCCAGCCACTGCGCGGCTCGTCGATCCTGCCAGCTGATTACCGGGTAGAGCGCTTCCCCTGTTTCTCTATCCCAACAGACGAGGCTCGATCTTTGGGTCACCAACGCTGCAGATGAGATGCTGTTTGCCAGTTCCTGTGGCAATGCATCTAACACCTGGTGCGCCGACTGAAGCAATGAATTGGCGACCGCCTTAGGATCTTGCTCTACCCAGCCCGGCTGGGGTGTTGAGGTTTCAACAGCGACCGCAGATTGAGCCAGCAGCTCGCCAGCCGCGTTAAATACCAGTGCACGGCTACTATGACCGCCCTGGTCCAGCACAAGATAATGATGAGTATCCAATCTACAGTCCAATGAAAGCTACAGCTTAATTGTAGATCAGTTTTGAAGAATAAAACCTGCAAAATGAGAGTTTGAGCCCAATATCGCTTAGAAATCGGGCTCAACACAGGCCAGTCGAAATTCATACCAAGCCGACGCCCAACTATTTCGTAAGATTCAACAACATTACCCATACCCTGACGGAATCGGTCTTTATCCAGTTTTTCACGGGTATCCTTATCCCAGAGACGGCAGCCGTCCGGCGTAAACTCATCACCTAAAACCAGCTCTTCCTTGTAAACACCAAATTCCAGTTTATAGTCGACCAGCAGCATGTCGCCGCCCACAAACAACTCTTTGAGTATGTCATTGACCTGAAATATCAGCTCTTTCACTTGCTCGATATACACATCTTCAGCCCAACCAAAGGTGCGGATATGATATTCGTTAATCATTGGATCGTGCAGTTCATCATTCTTTAAAAAGAACTCAAAGGTGGGGGATTCAAGTCCATGCTTTCCGGCACGACTAGGCGACGACAGATACTGCCAGCGGCAATATTACGCACAACACACTCTACTGGAATCATATCCAGCTTTTTTCACCAACGATTCCTGGTCGGAAAGAATACGATCAAAATGCGTCGGAATTCCCGCCGCTTCCAGTTTTTCCATGGTAAAAGCGTTAAACTTGTTGTTCACCATGCCTTTACGATCCAACTGTTCTATCTTTTAACCATCAAAGGCAGAGGTATCGTTGCGGAACAAAAGAATCAGTCGATCCTCGTCATCAGTGGTATATACTGATTTGGCTTTACCCGCGTAAAGTTCGTTTCGTTTTTCTATCAATGTCTCCAATTAACTTAGCTCTCTCCAACCAAAACCGTTATTTTGATCCGCTATTGTTAACCAATCTGACTTGCAATCTATCGCTTCGGCGACCGCATTCGCTGCAAATTCAGGGGTATTGTTTTGCTCACTTATATGAGAGACCACCAGGTGCTGTAGTCCCTGTAATTCTATTTCAGTAAGCAGTTGTGCCGCCTGCTGATTGTTTAAGTGTCCATAGTCACCGCCAACTCGTTGTTTAAGGCGGTAGGGATAAGGCCCCTGATTGAGCATATCCAGATCGTGATTACATTCCAGCAGCAATCCATTCAGCTTCGCATAGCTCTGCCTGACGAAGGGAGTAATGCTACCTAAATCTGTTAAAACTCCCAACTTTTTTGCGCCGTCTTCGAATATATACTGACAGGGTTCTCTGGCATCATGTGGAACGGGTATAGGCTGCACCTGAAGGTCCTTGATTACGAAGAGGTCATGACTGCTGATCTGCTCTAATCGCTCGATCTTGCCAATTCTATTTGACTGACAGGTACCGGCAGTCATATATACTGGTATCCCGTATTTTCTCGCTAGCGGGCCGACGCCGCTGATATGATCACTGTGCTCATGAGTCACAAGAATGGCATCCAGCTGGTGCGGTTCTTTCCCTAACCGCGCCAGTCTTCTAACCGTCTCTTTAAGCGTAAACCCACAATCAAGCAACAAACAGGTTTGCTGGTTTTCAATGACAGTCGCATTGCCACGACTGCCACTACCCAGTGAGGCAAAACGCACTTAAATACCTGTACAAACCATCAATTCCAGGCAAATCCAAAAACATCCTAAATCAGGTTATCACGAATACCCGCTAACACCGCTTCAGACAAATCTCTATCGTCCTTTTCAGCATCACTTGCTACGGCCACTATAATTTGCTCTGCATCTGTTTTAAGAGTCACCCGATACCTGTGCCCCTTACCCTTAGAGGGAGAACTGCCTCCTACAAAGGGGACAAAAGACAACCATCCACCCTTTTTACCCTCTTTCGCGTCGGGAAAGTAATTCACGTAGTAAACGCCGGAACTACGATCCTTATCGGTAACCTCAAGCTCAGAGTCTTCCAGGGCTTTGCCCACCGACTCCCAGGCTCTTTCATAATCGAGAGTTAATAGCAAAATCCTGTTGCCCTGCTCATCGGTCGATAAGGAGGATTTCGGTGCCCCTGAAAAGCTCTGCGCCAACAAAGAGGCCGGTGCGCCTTCATATTCTGTTTCAATCAAAAAGCTCGCTAATTCCTGCATGATCGCTTCAGAGAGTTCGTCACCCTCTTTAATCTTGCTCCAATCAACCTGTTCGGGCCTGGGCAGTTCATCCTGCTTCGGAAAACCCAAATGCATAATATAAACTTCTGCCGAGTTTTTATGCATACCATGTTCGACACGAATGCGGAATTTATCGCGAGTCGCCACGCCATCTTTTTCCCTGGTCAGCCAGACAGTTTGCATCAGTCCTTCAAACGGAGATTCCTTTTCAAGCTGAATATTATTAAGCTGCCAGAATCGCCGCACCCGCGCCCAGGATTCAGCCGGGGGCGAATTAACAACAATCCAGTAACGTTCAGCGGATTTGAAAGCTCTGATTTCACCCTGTGTTTTGGTTACGAATACTTCCGGCATGGGCACAGAAAAATCGCTATCAAACTGCGGCCTGCCATCCCAACCCGGCACCGGGTACAACTCCCTTATCGCATCAGCATCGGCTCCCTCAGGCAATTGCAGAGGCTTTTCAACCTGTGCATCACGATAATCATGTTTACGATCTCTGAAATACCCCTCATCTCCTGTTAGCCAGCCACAGCTGGAAACGCTCAAAACAAGCGCCGAAGATAAAATACCTGCAAAAAGCTGCGTCGGTCGAACCTGTACTTTTTTCATTCTTTTAGTCTCTAAATAACCTCAGCCTGCTTCATTGCTCGACGAACCAGATCATGATACTTCTGACTTAAGGGCGTCAACGGAAGACGTATCCCCTGTTTAATTATACCCAACTCCGCAACTGCCCATTTAACCGGTATCGGGTTCGCTTCAACAAACAAATCCCGATGCAACGCATCCAATTGTTGATTGATACGTTCTGCGGTTTCTCGATCACCATTAATCGCCGCTCGGCACATAGCTGCCATCTTGTCGGGGACAACATTGGCAGTCACCGAGATATCTCCTTTTGCGCCCATTAACATAAGTTCCATCGCTGTCGCGTCGTCACCGGAATACACAACTAACTGGTCTGAGAAACGTTCAATGACCTCTTTGCCTCGCGCCAAATCTCCGGTAGCTTCCTTGATACCGACAATATTAGGATGTGACGCCAAGCGCGCCAGCGTGTCCGGTAGCAGATCACAACTGGTTCTGCTAGGCACATTGTAAAGAATTTGAGGAATATCAACACTGTCAGCAATCATTTTAAAGTGCTGATACATACCTTCCTGCGTCGGCTTGTTATAATAGGGCGTCACCAACAGACAGGCGTCAGCAGCCACCTTTTTTGCGTGCCTGGACCACTCGACCGCTTCCGAGGTGGAGTTAGAGCCAGTCCCGGCAATCACAGGCACACGTCCGGCTACCCGTTTGACCACAGTTTCTATGACAGCGACATGTTCATCGACAGGCAAGGTTGGCGATTCGCCAGTCGTTCCCATTGCTACGATGCCATTGGTCCCTTTTTCCAAGTGAAAATCAACCAGTCGATCTAATGCTGGCCAATCGATGGCGCCGTCTTCTACCATGGGGGTTACAAGCGCCACAATACTGCCGGATATCATTCACCTACTCCGCCGAGAAAAATAAATTGCTATAGTAATGTCGGGGACTCACAATCACAAGACAAGCTGGTTATAATTTCGTTTACCAGCTCAATAAACTGAACAATTCGGAATCAGAAAATGAAACAAGTAGCTATTGGCAAGCCCGTCGACAATTTCACCGTCGTTGCAACCAGCGACAAGACGTTCGACCTTACGGCTTGTAAAGGCAAAAAACTGGTGCTCTATTTTTACCCCAAAGACAGCACGCCGGGTTGCACGACTGAAGGTCAAAATTTTCGCGACCTAAATGATCAATTCGAAGAAGCAAACACGCTGATTTTCGGAGTTTCAAGAGATAGCCTAAAGTCCCATGAAAATTTCAGGTCCAAACAGTGTTTTCCGTTCGAGCTGATTTCCGACCCGGAAGAAGCGTTATGCCGTCAATTTGATGTTATTAAAGAGAAAAATATGTACGGTAAAAAACATATGGGGATTGAGCGCAGCACCTTTCTGATCGACGAACAGGGCGTACTCAGGCAGGAGTGGCGAAAAGTGAAGGTAAAAGGTCATGCACAGGAAGTACTGGAAGCCGTTCAATCTATCTAGCCCGGATTTTTCGCTGGTGGAGTTTACTTTGGCTAAATTTCAGCTCACACAGATTTTGAGATTACCAGGGACCTTCGCATAATGTCACGAGTGAAGGTAAGACAAGACAAAAACCTGCGAGAAAGCGGACGACTGCATGGATGCAGAAGTTAGAGCGGCGCAGGAAGCCAAAGCCGGGTTTAAAGCTATAAATGAGCATTTTGAGCCGATTTGCCGAGCGCAGCAGTTATGCAGAAGTTATGCAAAGCTCCCTACTAAACAGTTCCGTTGGATACCGGCAATACCTCTAGAATCACCGGTTGAAGAGACAGTTGGGTGGCGCCCGCGATACTCCTGACCAATGCAAACCCGGATATCAGTGCTGCCAGCCCAACCAGAATCACTCCCACCTCCGGCAGTTCGAACAGACTTTCAGCAACTGCAGCGGCAAGCACAAATAGCACCAGAGGAAGCCCATAAGCCAGTAATGCTGATTTTACGAGGGTGTTTTCCGGAACCCCCAAAACGACCTCATCTCCCAACTTCACGGGTTGATCAGTCGTCAGTCGTATGTGATTTCGCTTTCCTTCGCTAAATTTCGACATCAGACCCTGACCACAGGTGGATTTCGCTGCACAGCTTCCGCAAGACGACTGCTGCACAGTTTCTACCCAAATCTGATTTCCGTCTACCGCAACGACGCGGCCCTGCTCTTCAATCATGGTTCTGCACTGACTGGGACAATTGAGTCAGCCAGCCGTTTCGCTGTCTGCATGGGGACTTCGCCAACTACTGTAGCAAAATAATTGCCTGACTTGTTTTTAACAATACGCGCCACAGCAACCGTGGCACCCATCTGAGTTGCCATTTCCTGGTGCGCTTCATCGGAAGCTTTTTCTATAAAGATTGAAAAGGCAGTCATACCATCACTGAAAGTCAGTGTATCTGCCTGCATTTTTCCACCATAGGTTCTGCGGATTCCTTGAACTCTCATGATGAAACCATCCGGAAGCCAAGTCAGTTTCCAGTTTGGCTTTTTCTGCTCAATTGTTTCTTGCGCCGTCAAAGTTAATGGGTTGTGCTTAATCACTTCACCGGTTAAACCCAGCGCCAACTCCGAGTCGGGAATCGGCGTAGACAAATTAACTTGGGTAAACTGAAAGCGTTCAAGTACCCTGCCACCATGTAACAACACAGATTTCAAGAGCAGTCCGGTTTCCTGATCCAGCCAGATTCTATATCCGTAGCGGTATTCATCCTTGGGTTTAATCGCAAAACTAATTGCATCCCTACCTACGACACGACCTTTTCGGCCATCGGTCAACTGGTACTTGTCAGTTAAATTAGTGACATCACGAATAAATGCTTTAGCGAACGGGCCAGCCGGTATGCGATGATTAAGGTTACCTTTCCAACCCGCTGCGTGAACACAGGTCACTTGTTCTCCGTCACGGATCAACTCATGCCTGGAACCATCCATGCGCACGATTCGCTCTTTTTCAACACCCCCATCTACCCTGTGTACGATACGCATGGTTTCCATGCTGTTACCATGCGAATAGACGAAAGTACCGTCATAATCCAGACGGCTAAAGGCTTCGGACATGCGCGCCAGTAATCTGTTTGCCTCTTCTTCCGCGAGTGTTACATCAGTATCTGCAAAAGCAAGAAAACTCGCAAGCAGCGACCCCAGAAATACATATTGTTTAATGATTCTGCTAAAAGGATCAGCAATTACTGCGGTCACAATTAATACCTTTGCGAATCACCATCGCTGACCAATTGGGCATAAGGCATAAACGCCCTACCTCTGGACAGATCTGCCTGCTGCGTATGAGTATCAATAAGTGCACGTAATTTCTTTTGTGTGGGAGTCAGAGAATCGACGCTTGCTGCTAGAACACTGGAGTCCTGAGACTCAATAGTTGACGCAAACTGAGAGGTCGCATCCACAGAAGTTGACTGTGTAAATTCCATACCCTGCGGGCCGGACACTGGCTGGTTAATCTGCAGCGCGCCAAACACCACGAGAAAAGCAACAGATGCGGCAACTGCCATACTCGCAACCGGTCTTAGTACTTTGCTCCAACCTTTGGAGTTGACCGCTGATCCAGCTTCATAGGTTATATCTTCATCTGCGATAGCCTCGGCAACGCGCTGACTGATATCAATATCGATATGCTTTGGCAACTGCCCTTTCATCGCAAAACTGGCTAACTGATATCTTTTCCAGGTGTTACGCACCTCATCATCCTCTTCTTTACTCGAAAGCAAACGATGAATTTCCAGCTCATTGGCTTCGTCATCCATTAAAGCCGAGATAGATTCGCGCAGATTGTCTGTCATCAGTGTATACCTCTGTTATACCTAATTTTTAATTTTATTGGTCAATCAGATTACTAATTTGTTTATCAATGGCTTCCCTAGCCCTGAAAATTCTAGATCGCACGGTTCCTACGGGACACTGCATCACTTCGGCAATCTCTTCATAACTCATTGCATCAAACTCTCGCAGTGTCACTGCTGTTCTCAAATCTTCCGGCAACTGCTCAATTGCCCGGTACACTGTTTCCTCTAGTTCAGCCTTATACATCTCCTGCTCAGGGGAATCAATATCTCTTAACCGCGTCGAACTCTCAAAATACTCTGCATCAGCTACTTCCACATCGGTGTCTGGCGGTCTGCGACTTTTCGACACCAAATGGTTTTTAGCAGTGTTGATTGCAATACGGTATAGCCAGGTGTAGAAAGCACTGTCTCCCCGAAAGCGACCCATCGCCCGATATGCCTTGATAAAGGCCTCTTGAGAAACATCCAGTACTTCGTGACTATCATGAATATAACGACTTATGAGCCCTGCAATTTTATGCTGATATTTTAAAACCAACAGATCAAACGCCCGCTTATCGCCTTTCTGGACACGCTCAACCAGTTGTTGATCGGTCGCTTGCTCCCTATCCATTTTCTCTCCGATTCCCTTCGCTTTTATATCGCAATATCGAAAGAGACAGATACGAGCCTGCAAGATCTTGGTAGGTAGACCATTGGATTCCCCAGAAGTTCTTTACTAATCATAAAAACCACAAAAAATGTGCAACTTTAACCCCAAATCGCCCAACCTGTTGATTTTTAGCTTTAAAATCTAACATTATCTCATTGATTATTATTGGGCCGTCTGTATGACAGCGAAAGTCCATTATAGTGCAAACTTAATTTTTGTCACTCCGTTATAACTAATCCTTATCACAGAAAATAATGACCGCCACGCGAATTAGCATCCCGAAAATCATGCCGTATTGGTTCTATTATACTCCTTGCCCGCAGGCTGATTGAGGGCGGCCCCAGGAATTTCTGCTTTTTTCAATAGAAAGATATAGCTGATCATGTAATCCGCCAGTATGATACGCCTGTTAGCTCGCTTGATGCTTATTCCAGTTATTTGATTTATGAACCCAATTTTTAAACATGATGTTCTCGTAATCGGCAGTGGTGCCGC